>JAHWKQ010000185.1 GCA_019347785.1 Actinomycetota bacterium | reverse complement strand
CGGCAGGCCCTGGAGGATCAGCCGGTCGCTCTGCGACGGGCGCTGCAGCGCCGCCTCCACGCTGATCGTCGCGCCGGTGTGCTGCCCGAGCAGCGCCACCGTGCCGAGGCCGAGGCGGTCGACGACCTGCCACAGCGCCGCGGCGTACTCGGGGATCGACCAGTCCGCGGGCGGGCGGGCGGAGGAGCCGAACCCCGGCGTGTCGACCGCGACCGCGACCAGCCCCGCTCCGGCGAGGTGCGGCAGCGCCGGCGCGTAGGTGCGCGACGACAGCGGCGACTGGTGCACCAGCACGACGACGGGACCGTCGTCGCCGGCCCGGCGCAGGTGCACCTGGCCCCACGGCAGCTGGAGCAGCTGGCAGGTCACGGGCCACCCGCCACGCGCAGCACCTCACCGTTGACGAACCCGCCGAGGTCGGAGACGAGGAACAGGACGGCGCGCGCCACGTCGTCGACGGTGGCGATGCGGCCCAGGGGGGAACGCTGCGCGTACGACTCAAGGACCTCGCCCCCGAAGCCGCGTGCCATGCCGGTGTCCACGGCTCCCGGCGCGACCGCGTTCACGGTGATCCCCGTGCCCCCCAGCTCGACGGCCAACATGCGCGCCAGTTGCTCGATGCCGGCCTTCGCCACCGCGTACGCGATACCCGCGACGGTCCGCGGATCGGAGGCGGCACCCGACGACAGCAGCACGATGCGCCCGTTGCCGGACCGCTCCAGCGCGGGGATGGCGGCCCGGCAGGTGAGGAACGCGCTGGTCAGGTTGGTCCGCAGGCCGTCATCCCACTCCCGCGCGTCGGCGTCGCGCACCCTGCCCTCCGTCATCCGACCGGCGTTGGCCACCACGATGTCCAGCCTGCCCGCCCACGCGGCAGCAGCCTCCAGCAGTGCATCTACCCCAGCGGGATCGGTCACGTCGGCCGGGTGGCCGAGCACTTGCAGGCCGCGGCCGCGCAGCGATTCCACCTCCCGCGCCAGCGTGTCGGCGTCGAGGTCGCCGAGGCACACCCGAGCGCCGGCCCCGGCCAGCAGCCCGGCAACGCCGAGACCGATCCCTCGCGCGGCGCCGGTGACGACCGCGACGCGGCCCGTGAGGTCGACGAGCCCCGACGGTGCCTGTGCTGCGGTCATGTCCATCCCTTCCAAGTGCCGCCCCAGCATAGATGGAACGGCGTTCCTTTTTTTGCTACGGTGTGACTGCCCAGCCCGCTGGAGCAAGGAGGCGACGTGACCGACGAGCACAGGGGTCCGCTGACCGGCCTGCGGGTCATCGACGTCTCGACGATCCTGGCCGCCCCCCTCACCTGCCAGCTGCTGGGGGACTTCGGCGCGGACGTGATCAAGATCGAGCACCCCCGGCACGGCGACGGGATGCGCACCCACGGCCCGAGCAGGGACGGCGTGCCGCTGTGGTGGAAGATGATCAGCCGCAACAAGCGGACGGTCGGGCTGTACCTGGGCGACCCCGACGGTGCGGAGCTATTCCTGCGTCTGGTGGGGACCGCCGACGTGGTCGTCGAGAACTTCCGGCCCGGGACGCTGGAGCGGTGGGGCGTCGGGTACGACGCGATGCGCGAGCGCAACCCGGGGGTGATCCTGGCCCGCGTCACCGGCTTCGGGCAGCACGGGCCGTACGCGGGGCGTCCGGCGTTCGGCACCCTCGCAGAGTCGATGAGCGGCTTCGCGCACATCACCGGCCAGCCGGACGGGCCGCCCACGCTCCCGCCGTTCGGCCTCGCCGACGGCATCGCCGGCATCGCCGGTGTTGGCGCGGTGATGATGGCGCTGTACGAGCGGGACGCCCGTGGCGGCAGCGGACAGCAGATCGACCTCAGCATCATCGAGCCCCTCGTCACCGTCCTGGGGCCGCAGCCGATCGTGTACGACCAGCTCGGCGAGGTGCAGCAGCGCCAGGGCAACCGGTCGGAGAACAACGCGCCGCGCAACACCTACCGGACCAAGGACGGCAGGTGGGTGGCGATCTCCACGAGCGCGACGAGCATCGCCGAGCGCGTGCTGCGCCTGGTCGGCCACCCGGAGGTGATCGACGAGCCGTGGTTCTCCAGCGGCGCGCACCGAGCAGAGCACGCCGATCTGCTCGACACCTACGTCGGCTCATGGATCGCCGAGCGGACCCGGGACGAGGTCGTCGAGGCCTTCACCGAGGCGAACGCGGCGGTCGCCCCGGTCTACGACGTCGCCGAGCTGATGGAGGACCCGCAGGTGCAGGCGCGGGACATGATCACGACCGTCCACGACGACGACCTCGGCCCCGTGCGGATGCAGAACGTCTTGTACCGCATGTCCGACACGCCCGGGGGCATCCGCTTCACCGGGCGGCGTCTGGGCGCCGACACCGGGGCGATCCTCGGCGACGAGCTCGGGGTGCCGGCCGAGGACCTCGCCGCCCTGCGGAAGCGCGATGTCATCGCGTAGCCGGCTGCTGCGCAGCTTCCTGTACGCGCCCGGCTCCAGTGAGCGGATCCTCTCCAAGGTGCTCGGCGCCGGCGCCGATGCGGTCGTGCTCGACCTGGAGGACGCCGTCGCCCCCCAGGACAAGCCCGCGGCGAGGGAGGCGGTCGCCGCGCTCGTGGCGCAGCAGGCGACCGGCGCGCCGTGCGAGGTCCACGTGCGCGTTAACCGGGCCGGGCGCGGCTGGAACCGCGACGACGTCGCGGCGGTCGTCGCGCCCGGCCTGGCCGCGCTGCGCCTGCCGAAGGCCGAGTCCGGCTCGGGAGTCGCCGCGGTCGCCCGGCTGCTGGACGACCACGAGCGGGCGTGCGGCATGCCGGTCGGCACCGTCGGCCTGTACCCCACGATCGAATCGGCCCGCGGCGTCGAACAGGCACGGGCCCTGGCCGCTGCTCCCCGCGTCGTCGCCCTGGCCTTCGGCGCCGCTGACTTCCTCGCCGACATCGGCGCCCGCGGCGGCGACGGCCGTGACGCGACGCTGCTCGCCCGCTCCACGCTGGTGCTGGCCAGCCGTGCGGCGGGGATCCGCGCGCCGGCCGACGGGGCGTTCACCGACCTCGACGACCTGGAGGGCCTGCGGGACGCCGCCTCCTGGGCGCGGTCGCTGGGGTTCGTCGGCAAGTCGGCGATCCACCCGCGCCAGGTCGAGATCATCCACGCGGTCTTCGCCCCGTCCCCGGAGGAGCGCTCCTGGGCGGAGCAGGTCGTCGCCGCGGCCGGTGGGGGCGCCGCCACCGCGGTGGTTGACGGCGAGTTCGTCGACGCGCCGGTGCTGCAGCGCGCCCGTGCCGTCCTGGCCCTCGACCGGGAGGGCGGCGGCGATGGCTGACGCGACGCTGTCCCAGCAGCTGGCCGCCTTCGCGGTGAGCTGCCGCGACGACGGCATCCCCGCCGACGTGGCCAGCAGCGTGCGCCAGCGCGTCGTGGACATCCTGGGCATCTGCGTCGCCGCGCGGGCGCTCGACACCAGCGCGGCCGTCCTGGCCTACGTGGCCGACGCCGGCGGGGCGCCGCAGGCGTCGGTGGTGGGGGAGCGCGAGCGCGTGCCGGCCGCCCAGGCCGCCCTGGCCAACGGCGTGCTCGCCCACTCGCTGGACTACGACGACACCCACCTCCCCTCGGTGCTCCACCCCAGCGCCCCGGTGGTGCCCGCCGCGCTCGCGGCAGCGCAGGCGGCGGGCACCACCGGGCGGGAGCTGGTCAGCGCGATCGCGGCGGGGCTGGAGATCACCGTCCGGGTGGGCATGGCGGGCTACGACCGCGAGGCGCGGAACTCGGTGTTCTTCGACCGAGGGCAGCACGCGACCTCCATCTGCGGGGCGCTCGGTTCGGCGGCCGCCGCGGGACTGCTGCTGGGCCTGGACGCTCCCGGCATCTGGCACGCGGTCGGGGTCGCCGCGAGCTTCGCGAGCGGGATCATCGAGGGCAACCGCACCGGCGGGACGGTCAAGCGCCTCCACTGCGGGTGGGCGGCGCACGCCGGGGTCGCAGCCGCGCAGCTGACCCGCCGAGGCATCACCGGGCCGCCGACGGCCCTGGAGGGTCGCTTTGGCCTGTTCCAGGCGTTCCTGTCCGGCCGTTTCGATGAGGCGGAGATCGTCGAGGGGCTGGGGGA
>JAHWKQ010000184.1 GCA_019347785.1 Actinomycetota bacterium | reverse complement strand
GTGCATAGGATCGACCGGAGATCCTTCCTGCGCCCGGCGGCCGCCGTGGCCCCGTCTCAACGGCGGCCCGCCGCCGGGCGGCCAGACCCTGGGCGGCGGCAGCCGACACGACCGCGACGTCCTCCCAGCGAGCCCGGGCGGCCAGGGCCGCGACGGCGACGTCGTCGCCGTGAGCCTCGGCCAGGCGCCCGGCGTCGGCCATGTCCGCCTCGGCGTAGGCGGACCGGTCGTCCAACAGCTCCCCGGCGGACTCCCGCAGCCGCGGGTCGTCGGCCAGCGCCCGCGCCACCGCCGCGCGGGGTCGATCCGCCGCCATCCGCTCGGGGCGGAACCTGGCAAAGGGCCGAAGCCTTGGGGGCAGCTCGCCGGGTTCGACCCGGTCCACCGCGCGGCGGACCGCCCTCAGCAGCGGCCCCCACAGCTCGGGCGGCACGTCGCCCAGCACGGCCGCCCCGTCGCGCGACTCACCCGGCGACGTCACGGTCCCCCGGGCGTACGCGTGGCTACGCCCCGGTGGCCAGCGGGAACCGCGGGAAGGGCAGCCGGGGCGAGGCGCCCCGCCCGCGCACCGCGGCGGCCACGGCCAGCGCCCTGTGGATCATCCGGTCGGTCGCCACGCCGTGGTGGGGGGACGGGTACGGCCGCAGGTAGCCGGCGGCCCGCTCCAGCAGCGCGACCGCGCCCTCGTCGTTGCCACGCTGCGCGTGACAGCAGCCCACCGCCACCTGGGCCAGGCCCTTCCAGAAGTCCCGGTCGGCCTCGTCGACGTCGTCGGACTTCCAGGCGTACTCGAAGAACTCGTGGGCCTCGAAGAAGCGCTCCGCGTCGAAGAGCGCGACCGCCCGCGCCAGAGCCTCGTCCGCCGCGGCGACGACGTCGGCCGGGTCCTGCCGGTCCGGGAGCTCGTCGCGGGTACCGCGCGGCAGCGGCCGCCCGTAGCGGTCACGCGGCCGGGCGTTCTCCGGACGGCCCTCAGCGTTGCGGTCTCGCTCCGCGACGCGGCGGATGGGCTCGGGCTCGCCTCTGTCGGCCACGTCACCACCATAGACGCCGGGGCGTCGAGCGCGGGGTTCGATCGCCCTGCCACCCGCCGCCGCGGCGCCACCGGCTACAGTCCGGCCCCGGAGGGTGGGCCCGGGCTTCCGGCTCGGGGCGGGCCACGCGACGTCAGGATGGACGCATGATCACCGCCATCGTGCTGCTGCACGTCGAGGTGGACGCCATCCCCGAGACGGCGCAGGCCGTCGCCGACATCGAGCGCGTCTCCGAGGTCTACTCCGTGACCGGCGACTGGGAGCTCGTGGCACTGGTGCGGGTGCGCCGCCACGAGGACATCGCCGAGGTCGTCACCGGGCGGGTCGCGAAGGTGGCCGGCGTCACCGGCACCCACACCATGGTCGCCTTCCAGGCCTTCTCGTCCAGCGACCTGGAGAGACTGTGGGGCATCGGCTTCGACGCGGACGAGGGCCTGTGAGGCGGCGCCCGCGCGCCCGGCCTCGCTAGGCCCCGCGGGCTTCGCGCAAGTCCTGCGACGCCGAGATCCAGTCGGACAGCGCCCGCGCCGCTGCGCCGGTGTCGACCGAGCGGGCGGCGGCGTCCAGGGCCTCGTCCCACGAGCCGGCCGCGTCGGCGGCCACGAGCGCCGCGGCGGCGCCCACCAGCGCCACGTCGCGCGTGGGCCCGCGCTCTCCGGCCAGGACGGCGTCGGCGATCCGCCGGTTCGCGTGCACGTCGCCGCCGCGCAGGTCATCGACGGTCGCCCGGGGGATGCCGTGGTCGGCCGGGTCGAAGCTGGTCTCCCGGACGTCCTCGCCGCGCACCTCCCACACGCGCGACGGCCCCGTCGTGGTCAGCTCGTCCAGCCCGTCGGCGCCGTGGAAGACCAGGGCATGCGTGGAGCCCAACCGGGCGAGGACCCCGGCCATGCGGGGGGCCATCGCCTCGTCGCTCACGCCGATGGTCTGGTGGCCGGCGCCGGCCGGGTTGGTCAGCGGGCCCAGGAAGTTGAACACGGTCGGGATGCCCAGCTCCCGCCGCGGGGTCATGGCGTGGCGCATCGCCGGGTGGAAGGTGGGCGCGAAGCAGAAGCCGATGCCGACCCGCTCGATGCAGGCCTCCACCGCCGGCGGTGGCAGGTCGATCGCCACGCCCCACTCCTCCAGCAGGTCCGCCGAGCCGCACCGCCCGCTGGCCGCGCGGTTGCCGTGCTTGGCCACCCGCGCCCCGGCCCCGGCGGCGACGATCGCCGAGACGGTGGACACGTTGAAGGTGCCGGCGCGGTCGCCCCCCGTGCCGCACGTGTCCACGACCGGGCCGTCGACGTGCACGGCGCGCGCGTAGCCGCGCATCGCCCTCACCAGGCCGGCGATCTCCGCCGTGGTCTCGCCCTTGGCACGCAGCGCGACGAGGAAGCCGGCCACCTGCGCCGGGGTCGCCTCGCCCTCCATGATGGCCGCCATGGCCCCCGCCGCGGCGGTGGCGTCAAGGTCGCGCCCGGCGACCAGCCGCGACAGCACCGCCCCCCAGCCGAAGACCGCCCGTGGGTCCTCAGCCGTCGTCACGCGCATCCTCGCCGGTCGCCCCGCTCTCGATGGGGCGGCTGCCCGGCTGGCTGTCCAGCGGGTTGGCCCACCGCGCGCCCGCCTGCACGCCGGGCAGCCGCGGGGGCGCCCGTCCCCCGGCCACGGCCCGGGCGGTGGCCGCGAGGTCGAAGGGGTCCAACGGCTTGAGCACGCTGGCGTCCGCCTCCGACCAGGAGGCCAGCCAGCGGTCCTGCTCCCTGGCGATGAGCAGCACCACCGGAGGCATCGGCCGCCCCATGCGGGCATGCGCCTTGACGTCCCGGCTGAGCGAGAAGCCCCCCTCGGGATGCAGGTCGCCGTCGGCCAGCACCAGGTCGTAGCCGTCAGGCTCCGACACCAGCACCTTGATCGCCCGCTGCGGCGTGCGCACCCGGGCGAGCTCGATTTCGGGCTCGCCCAGCAGCGCCCCCTCGACCTGCTCGATGACGCCCTCCTGCTGGCAGACGAACAGGACCCTCACCGGGGGCTCCTGCCCGCTCGACGCTGAAGGATCACGGGCCGACCGGCTCCTCCTGCCCGGCAGCGTCCTGTGGGTCGGCCCCGGTGGCGGGCTGGCGCCGCACGTTGTCGGGGTGCTCCCTGCTCTCCGCCACGTAACCGACCCCCACCTGGATGAAGCGCATCAGGGTCACCAGGCCCAGCCCGCCGATGGCGTTGCCCAGCACCGCCCAGGCCGCCGCGCCCGCCATGTCGGCGTA
This sequence comes from Actinomycetota bacterium, assembly GCA_019347785.1. Lineage (GTDB taxonomy): Bacteria > Actinomycetota > Nitriliruptoria > Euzebyales > Egibacteraceae > JAHWKQ01. The sequence goes on along the minus strand of JAHWKQ010000184.1, from coordinate 820 downwards.
GCCGAACGAGGCGCCGTAGTGCAGGGCGGCGAACATCTCGGCCGACGACACCACCACGTGGTTGAGCGGGGCGGCCACCAAGAGGAACGCCACGCCCACGGCGGCCACGATCCGGCCGATCTCGGTGTCGCTGCCGCGCTCCATCCACGTCATGACGGTGATCGCGGCGCCGCCCAGCACGGCCAGGCAGAACGCCTCCCAGCCGATGCCCAGCGCCGGATACTCCCCGGCCAGCCGTGTGGCGGTGCCGGCGAGCTCGGGCCTGGCGACCGACACCAGCAGCCCGATCACCCACGCCCCGACGAGGTTAGCCACGAGCGTGCCGGCCCACAGCCGCAGGATCTGATGGGGCCTCGCCCGGTGGGCGACCACGGCGGCGAACGGGACCAGGAAGTTCTCCGTGAACAACTCGCTGCCACCCAGGGTGAGGGCGATGAACCCGATCGTGAAGGCCAGCGCCCCCAGCGCCGTCGAGCCCGTCAGGTCGACGACCACGAAGAAGGCGACGACCCCGAGGCCGAGGTCCACCCCTCCCACGAAACCTGTGGCCAGCAGGTGGGGCCACGACCGGTTCAGGCGCACGACGCCGTCCTCGACGGACTGGCGGAAGGCGTGGCGGATCGCCGGGTCTCCCGCCCGCGCCGCGGAACCTGTCTGGCGTCTCACGACGTCAGCATGCCACGTGCCCGCGCCCGCCCGGAGCGCGCGGCGTCAGCCCACGGTCCAGCTGTCGGCGCCCTGGAGCAGCGTGGCGAGGTCCCCGCGGCCGCGGTGCGCCACGGCGACGTCGACCTGGGCGCTCAGCTCGACGTCGTAGACG
>JAHWKQ010000183.1 GCA_019347785.1 Actinomycetota bacterium | reverse complement strand
CCGCCATGGCGGCGTACAGGCCGGCGTGGTGGCCGACGTAGACGGTGGCGCCGGCGAACACTGCAGCGATGTCGCCGGCCACCTGCCCGACGAACGCCTCGAGCTTGTCCGGATCGAGCTGGGTGCGGAGTGCCTCGTCAACGCTCACAGCTGCTCCCTCCTCGTGATGCGGGTCGTTCGCCTGCGGGGCTCGGTCCCGCAGCTGTCGGCACCGTGACCCACGCCGCTTGCGCAGCGCTTGCGCCGCGCTCGCGCGCCGCGCCGCCGCGCCCTTGTCGAGCTGCCGGCGGCCGCTTACGGTGGGGTTCCAACGGGAGGCGTGGATGGACTTCCGGGTCCTGGGGCCGTTGGAGCTCAGCCGCGACGGCACGCCGGTGCGTCTGAGCAGCCGGATGCAGCGGCGCCTGCTCGCGATGCTCCTCATCCATGCCGGTGACCCGGTCAGCGCGGACCGGATGATCGACGTGCTGTGGGGCGGTGAGCCGCCACCCAGCGCCTGGGGCGGGCTGCAGACCTACGTATCACGGCTGCGGCGTGCGCTCACCGACGGCGGCGAGATCCGCTCGGACGAGCACGGCTACCGGTTGCGCGTCGCAGACGAGCGGGTTGATGCGCGGCGGTTCGAGCGGCTGGCCGCCGCCGCGCGCGCCCACCTGCCCGAGAAGCCGGCGGAGGCGGCCTCGCGCTTCTCCGACGCGCTGGCGCTGTGGCGCGGGCCGGCGTACGTCGAGTTCGCCGACGAGGACTTCGCGCGCGCCGAGGCCGTGCGACTCGACGAGCTGCGGCTGGCAGCGACCGAGGAGGCGTTCGCCGCGCGGCTGGCCTGCGGGGACGCGTCGCTGATCGCCGACCTCGAGGCGTCCGTGACCGCCCATCCGCTGCGCGAGCGGCCGCACGCGCTGCTGATGACCGCGCTGGCTCGAGCGGGCCGCCAGAGCGAGGCGCTGGAGGTCTTCCGCCGGCTGCGCCGGCGGCTGGCCGACGAGCTCGGCCTCGAGCCGTCGCCGGCGCTGCACGAGGTGCAGGGCGACGTGCTCCGGCAGGCGGCCGGCACCGAGCCGCAGCAAGCACCCGGTACGGGCTCGGCGGGTGCCGCCGCCGCGGCGGCCGGCGACGGCCAGCCGCCGGGCAACCTACCCCGCCCGGTGACGAGCTTCGTCGGCCGCCAGCACGAGCGCGATGCGGTGCGTCGCCTGCTCGGGCGCGGCCGGATGGTGACGCTTGTGGGCGTCGGCGGCGTCGGCAAGACCCGTCTGACGCTGCAGGCCGCAGCGGGCGTGGCCGCGAACCACGTCGACGGCGTGTGGTGGTGCGAGCTCGCACCGGCGGACCCCGAAGCGGTCGGCCACACGATCGCCACGGTCCTCGGCGTGCAGCCGCAGGCGCAACGCAGCATCGCCGACAGCATCGCGGACGCACTCGTCGACAAGTCGCTTCTGCTGGTGCTGGACAACTGCGAGCACGTCGTGACGGCGACCGCCGAGCTCGCCGGCCAGCTCCTCGGCCGCTGTTCCGACGTCACGATCCTGGCCACGAGCCGGGAGCCGCTGACCGTCGACGGCGAACAGGTGTGGCGGGTGCCCCCGCTGGCGCTGCCGCCGCAGGGTGGCGAGACCGGCGGCGAGCGAACCGCCTCCGCCCAGCTCTTCTTCGATCGGGCACGCGACTTCGACGCCGATCTTGCCGTCGACGAGACGATGGAAGCAGCCGTGGCCGACGTCTGCCGGCAGCTCGACGGCCTGCCGCTGGCGATCGAGCTCGCCGCCGCGCTCACACCGGCGCTCGAGCCCGCCGAGATCGCGCGCCGGCTCGGCGACCGGTTCCGGCTGCTCACCCACGGGCCCCGCACCGACCCCCGTCACCGCACCCTCGCCGCGGTCGTCGCGTGGTCCTACCAGCTGCTCGAGCGCGACGAGCAGCAGCTGTTCGACCGGTTCGCCGTGTTCGCCGGCGGGTTCACGCTGTCCGCGGCCGAAGGGGTGTGCGCCGACGAGCACATCCCGCGCGGGCAAGTTGCGGGGCTGCTCGCCGGCCTGGTGAGCCGCTCCATGGTGAACGTGGACCGCAGCGCCGCGCCCCCCCGCTACCACCTGCTGGAGACCCTGCGCCAGTACGCCGGTGAGCGGCTCGCCGAGCGGGGGGAGCACGGGGCGCTGCGGGCCCGACACGCGGCATGGTTCACCGATCTGGCCGAGCAGGCCGACGCGCAGCTGCGCGGACCCGACGAGCCCGACGCGGTGGCGCGGCTCGACGTCGAGCTCGCCAACCTGCGGGCCGCCCACCGCTGGGCGGTCGAGCAGGGCGACGCCGACCTCGCCCTGCGGCTTGCCGCCGCCCTGCACATCTTCGCCTTCTACCGGCTGCGCGACGAGGTGTTCGTTTGGACTGAGCAGGCCGCCCAGCTGCGGGCCGCCGCCGGGCACCGCCTCGCGCCCACGGCATGGGGCGTTGCCGCGCTCGGCGCCACGAACCGCGGCGAACTCATCCGCGCCCGCACGCTCGCCGAGCGCGCCCTTGCCGCCGCGCCGGATCCGACCGCCCCAGGCCTGTACCCGGCCCTGTACGCGCTGGGCGCCGCGGACCTCTACGAGGGCCGGCTGGCCGACAGCCGGCACCGCCACGAGCAGGCGCACGAAGCGAGCCGGCGGGCCGGTGATGCCTACTGCTGCGGGCTCGCGCAGCTCCACGGGGTCTTCCCGATCATCTACGACCTGCAGCGGCAGGACGGGCTAACCGCGGCCCAGGCCGCCCGCGCCACCGCCGAGACGCTCGGCAGCCCCCGCCAGCGGGGCTGGTCCCGGTACGCCCACGCCGAGGCCCTCGGCGACGACGACCCCGACGAGGCGCTGCGGCTGCTCGACGAGGCCATGACCCTGGCCGAGCACGTCGGCGACCGCCTGCTCCAGGGCGTGGTCTGCGTGGCGACCACGACCCTGGCCGCCCGGCACCGCTCACCGCGGCAGGCGCTCGACTCGTTCGCCGACGTCATCCGACACTGGCGACGCGCCGGCGTCTGGACCCACCAGTGGACGACGCTGCGCAACCTCGTGTGGGTCCTCACCCGCCTCAACGCCCACGAACCAGCGGCGCTCCTCTACGGTGCGCAGCACGCCGCCGACAGCGCCGCCCCCACCTACGGCGCCGACGCGGAGCGTCTCGCCGACGCGCGCAGGACGCTGGCCTCCCGGCTGGGCGAGGCGAACTTCGAAACGCTCGCCGACCAAGGCGCACAGCTCAGCGCAAGACAAGCCGTCGACCTCGCCCTCACCGGCATCGACATCACGCAAGGCAACACGCCGACGAGCGCGTAAGCGGCGAGTAACCCACGACTGGACGAAGAAGCCCATCACCGCGGTTGTCTCGCCGTGCGCTTGCCGTGCTGCTCGGCCGCATGGTGGTCATCATCGGCGACGCCGCCCATGCCGTCTCGCTCCGTCGGCCCGGGGGCCCATCGAGGCCGCCGTCATCCCGCCCAAATGCTCGCGCGAGCTTGCTCGCCATCCCTGAGGAGCTGCACGGCCTGCCCGTGTGCAGCATCATCATGCTCCACACGGGCCCCGCGGGAGGTCGCCGAGCACGGGCTGGCCCCCTGCGCGCCATCGGCCATCCCCTGGCCGATCTGGTCGCATGGCGCCCCTACACTCAGTTGCAGCAGCTGCTGGACGCGGTCGATGACGGTGGCCAAGTACAGCCACCCCTGGTCGGTGGGGACATACGTCAGGTCGCCGCACCAGGCGAGATCGGTGCGGTCGGGGCAGAACAGCCATCCTCTCAGTCGAGGTGTCCGCCCTCAGGGGGTAGGTCCAGGCTCCCAACAGCGCTGTTGCGGTGTCACCGACGCGCAGGTGGGCGCCGTAGCGGGCGGTGCCGTCGGCCTGGGCGATGCGCCCGGCTGCGTGCAGCACCAACGCCTGAGCCGCGGGGTTGAGAGCGTCGGGCGGGCCGCACAGCGACACGCCGGTGATGCCGTGTTCGCACGCCGCGGGGTTGTTGAAGGCAACCCACCACAGGGTTACCACGTCGTCGGGTGCAAGCGCCGAGGTGTGCAGTGTGACCGACATCGGTCGCTGGTCCCCTGCTTCCGAGTCGGCGGGCACCATCCTGGCGTGAGTGCCCGCGTTCG
>JAHWKQ010000182.1 GCA_019347785.1 Actinomycetota bacterium | reverse complement strand
GCGATCAGTCGAAGGTCTGCGCGCAGGTGGGCTCGGAAGACGAGATGCCGGCCTCGCGGCGCTGGAAGAAGCTCGGGTCGTCTTCGGGCGGGCGCGGGCCGTATCTCCAGACGCCGCTGTAGCGCTCGAGCCTCACGAGGCCGGAGAAGTAGTTGCAGCTCTGGTCGCCGCGGCCCGCATCCCGGGTCGTGACCGACACCTCGACCTCCGCGATGTCGGCGTTGCTGCTGACCGTCGTCGCCGTGACGCCCGCCACACGCGCGGCGTTGTCCTCCTGGCCGGCGATCCAGCGGGACCGATCGGCGCTGTAGGAGGCGACGAATGTGTCATAGGCCGCCTCGTAGTTGCCGGCGGCGATGTACGACCAGTGCGTTCTCATCGTCTCGGCGGGTTCGTCAAAGGCCTCCTCACCCCGCTCGGTGAAGAAGCCCTCAGGCACCTGGGGTGCACCGGAGGATCCCTGGCTGTCATCGTCCGAGGGTTCCTCGGCCGGAGGCTCGGGCGTGCGGTCGCCGTCCTCCGCGACCGGACGGACCTGCGCAGCCACCGGCTCCTCCTCCTCGCCGGTGAGCACCAGGGCGGCCGCCGTCGCGCCGCCGGCGGCGGCAAGGACGGCGAGCATGATCCCGGCCACGAGCCACGGGCGCCGATTGCGGGCGGGAGGCTGCCAGACCGCAGGCTGGGCGTAGGATGCATGGGGGTACTCCGCGTACGGCGCGGCGGTCCAGCCGCCCCCGTAGCTCGCCGCCTGCGGCTGGTAGGCCTGCGTGAGGCATCCGTCGCAGAAGGCCTCGCCTGGACGGGCCGGCGCGCCACACAGGTGGCAGGCCGTCTCGGCCGGGGGCGCCCCGCCCGCGGCGGCGCCACAAGACTGGCAGAAGCTGTCGTGCTCTTCGAGCGGCGACGCGCACGCGGGACAGACGAGCGGGGTCACGGTGTACGCCGCGGTGGCCGGGGCAGCGGTCTGCTGCTCCAGCGAGTCACCGCACTCCAGGCAGAAGCGCTGCCCCGCTTCCGCCTGCGTGCCACATTCGGCGCAGAACGTCATCGGCCCTCCTCGTCGCGTGCCTCAGCCATGGCGTGGGCTCCGGTAGGGCGGTTGCGGAGGAGGCGGTGGCCCCGGCGTCTGACCGCCGTAGGGATAGGGCACCTGATAGCCACCCGGCGCCGGCGTCGCGGTCGGGGGCCGCGGCGCAAGGGACTGGCCCGCGAGCAGGCCGCCGAGCGCGCCGGCCACGGTGCCGACGAGCAACGTGCCGACGAAGAGGGTCTCCCCCGTGACGACGCCGATGTCGCCGATGGCCCGGACGATGACCAGCGCTAGCGCCCACACGATGCCCACCAGCGCGCCCCAGCCGGCACCGGCCGCCGCCGACGGCGTCGCCATGGCACGGGCGGTCGCAAAGCCCGCGTACAGCGCCGCGATGATCGGCAGCCCGATGAGCACGACGAGCAGCGGGACGAACACGTATGGCTCGAGGGCGTCGCTGTAGGCGAAGATGCGCGCCGTCCCGACGCTGTCCGACACATCGTCGGTCTCCGAGAACTCGCCGGTATTGCCCCCCGAGAAGTCGACCTCGGAGACGTCCACGGGCACCGCGCCGAGCGTCGACTCGGCGAAGAGACCCAGGCCCGCATAGGTCACCGCGAAGTCGCCGCTGAAGAGGGCGTTCTCGACGAGGGCGACGGCCACGTCCGCATCAGCCGTTGCCTGCGGCTCGTCGCGAAGGGTCTGCACCTCCCAGACCACGAGGCCGACGAGCCCCGTGACGATCAGCAGCAGCCCGAGCGTGCGCAGCGGGACCGTCACGGCGCGCAGACCCCACGTCCCGGTCGGGGGAAGCACGTCCTGGATGCTCTGGGGCTCGTTTCGCCGGAGGGCGAAGTATGTGCCCGTGAAGGCGCCGAGCGCTCCCCACAGCAAGGAGTAGAAGAGAACCGTGCCTGCCTTGAAGCTGGCGTCGTCGAGCATCGACGAGGTGCCCTCGTCGGTGCCGGCGACGAGGGCGAGGATCAGCATGGGGAGCGCCAGCACGACGCCGGCGCTCAGTGGCCACAGAAGACGTGCCCACGGTGCCATCCCGCGCGTGCGGCCGGCCAGGAGGTAGGCCGTGACGGCGCTCGCGCCGAGCGGCACGAGCAGCAGCAGCGTGGGGGCCACTGTGCCGCTGAAGGCCTCGTTGCCAAAGCGCGCCATCGTCGAGCCGACGGCCAGACGCAGCGTCTCGCCCAGCAGGTCGGTGTTTGCGCTGAGGGCGCCGATCCGAGATTCGTCGGGCGTCAGGATCGCCAGCAGAAGGCCCGCGACGACGCAGACGCCAAGGGCCACCAGCCCCGAGAGTGCGCCGACGACGATCCCCGGTGTGGAGAGCTGCCGGCCGAGCTGGGCGGCGAGTTCGCCCGCGCCCGGCTGCATGGCTTCGACACGGCGCGCAGCGCCATGGGTCGCACGGCGGGCTGCCTCCGCGGCGTCCTGATAGGGCGCCTGCTGGTCCCTCCAGGCACCGTGGGCAGGCTGGCCACCCAGAGGCGGCTGACCGCCGGGCGGTGGAGGCGGCGGCGGCTGAGGGTCGGCTGCGCCGGCTTGTCCAGCCACCGCGCCGGCCGGCTGGCCGGGGTGAGCGTAGCTCTGCTGGGCCGTGCCACACGACGGGCAGAACTTGGCGGTGGCCGGCATGGCCGTTCCGCACTCGCCGCAAAACACCTGCCCGGTCATCGGCCGCCTCCCAGGGGCGCGCAGCGCCCATCGCTTGCCGGCACGGTCTCCCGCCGCGTGAAGGTGTCGCCCGGGCCGCCGGCCCAGTACCGCCAGACGTCGTTCTCCTTGACCACCCGCACGCGCCCGTCGAATCGCACGCACTCCGGCTCGTCGGCATTGCGGGTCACGACCTCGACGGCGACCTCGGCATTGTCGCTGTCGAGTGCCCGGAGGAACTGAACCTTCAGGAGGTTGACCCCTGGGGACTTCTGGCGCATCGATGAGGCCCAGTCATCGAGTGATTCGTCGTCGCGGAAATCGGACGAGAGCTGGGCGTAGGCGCTGGGGTAGTCGCCGGCGGCGATCGCCTCCCAATGCGCCCGTACCGTTCCCGTGGGCGACGTGGAGTCCGTGCTTCCGGTCACCGGCGCGCGGTCCTGAGCCTGCGGCTCGGAGTCGTCGCCGCCGGCCAGGAGAACGACACCCAAGACCGCGACGACCAGCATGACGGCGACCGCACCGCCACCGATCGCCAGGTTCCGCGGAGGCAGCGACTTGACTCTGCCGATCAGGAGGGCGATCGGGTTAGGGTTGCGCGGCGCGGACTCCTGGCCCGTCCACGCCGCCTGCGGCCGAAGGTCTGCAGCGGTCTGCTCCACCGGCGCAGGCGGTGGAGATTGCGCCTCGGGTGGGGTAGGTGGCGCGGAGGCTTGCGCCGGTTCCGGCGTGTGAGGAGCGCCGGAAGACAGGGAACGGGCGTAGAGACCGATCATGGTGTCCTCACGCCCGTGCTGCGGGGACCCGAAGCCGCCCGGGGCCGCCTGAGGCGCCGCGGGCGCCGCACCGGCCGGTCGCGGCATGTCGCCGCTGCACGCAGCGCACATCGGGGCACCCGTGGTGGGGGCCGCGCAGACCTCGCACCGGCCGCTGACCTCCGCCTCCCCGGGCTCGAAGAAGTCATCGACAGCGTCCGAAGGCACGTAGGTCTCAACGTGGTCCCCGAGCGGCGCCCCGGCCACGGGCGCCGGCTGCACCGGCGCCCCGACCAGTGCGGTCCCGCAGGTCCGGCAGAAGCGCTGTCCCGGAGTGAACGGGGTCGCACAGGCCGGACAGGCAGGCATCGCCGCCGGCTGGGGCGACACCGCGGGCGGAGCGGGCGGGGCCTGCACCGCCGCGCCACAGCCGCGACAGAAGCGCTGCCCCACGGCGACCGGCGCTGAGCAGTACCGGCAGGTCACAGCTCGCGCTCCGTGACGATCCCGCTCTCAAGGGCCAGTTCGACGAGACGGGCCCGCTTGCGGTTCTGGGGGAGGTCTTCGACCTCGAACGCCGCGAACAGCGCTCGGACATGGGTCTTCACGGCGTCCACGCTGAGGAACAGCTCCTTGGCGATCTGGGGATTGGTGGCCGGGACGGCGTGCGCCGTCCCGTTCTTGTAGGGCCGGCA
>JAHWKQ010000181.1 GCA_019347785.1 Actinomycetota bacterium | reverse complement strand
AGCGAGCCGCCGCTGAAGCTCGTGCTGATCGAGAACCCCGACGCGCCCGGCGCGCTCAACCACCTCGGTGTGGAGCTCGGGGGCCCCGGGGTTGTGGGCGCTGCGGAGCGGCCTGGCGGTCCGGGGTGAGCGGTCAGTACTCGGCGTCGCCGTTCATGCCGGAGCGCAGGAAGTCGAGGATGCGAGTGAGCAGCCGGGAGACGTGCATCTGGCTGATGCCGACCTGCTCGGCGATCTTCGACTGGGTCATGCCCTTGAAGAAGCGCAGGTACAGAATGGTCTGCTCGCGCTCGGGCAGCTTGGCCACCATGGGGGCCAGGGAGGCGAAGTACTCGAGGTTCTCCAGCGCGTGGTCGTGCCCGCCCAGGCGCTCGAGGCGCGCCGGCGCGTCCTCATCCTCTGTGCCCGACGGCGCGTCCAGGGACGTCGTCGAGTAGGCCTGACCGCTCTCGAGCGCCTCGAGGACGTCCTCCTCGGAGACCTGGGCGGCCGCGGCGATCTCGCTGATCGTCGGAGAGCGCCCCAGGTCCTGGGTGAGCCCGGCGACGACCTTGTTCAGACGCAGCGACAGCTCCTGCAGGCGCCGCGGCACCCGCACGGCCCAGCCCTTGTCGCGGAAGTAGCGCTTCAGCTCCCCGACGATGGTCGGTGTGGCGTAGGTGGAGAACTCCACGCCACGGTCCAGGTCGAAGCGGTCGATCGCCTTGAGCAGGCCGACGCTGCCCACCTGTACGAGGTCGTCCAGCGGCTCGCCCCGGTCCTTGAAGCGCTTGGCCAGGTACTCGACGAGCGGCAGGTGCAGCCTGGCCAGCTCCTCGCGCGTCTGCGGGTCGCCGGTGCGGCGCAGCTCGGCGAACAGCGCCTTGGTGTCCTCGCGCGTGTACTGGGTGGTCATGGCCGTCCCCGGCGGGCGCCGCCGTCGGCCATGCGGTGCTTGGCGAGCACGACGGCCGTGCGTCCCCCCTCGTCCTCCACCCGCAGCTCGTCGGCCAGCGCCCGCAGGATGGCATGGGAGAACGACGTCTCGTCGATCACGACGGCGCCGTCGGGGGCGCCGGTGTCCAGTCGCGCCTCGACGCCGCGGTCGGTGCTGCGCACCTGCAGCGCGATGTGGTCGTCGCGCGAGTGACGCAGCAGCGCCAGCGCCGCCTCCTCGACCGCCATCCGCAGGTCCTCGATCTGATCCAGCGTGAGCCGGTCGCGGGCCGCAAAGCCCCCCACCGCGGTGCGCAGCAGGCCGAGGTAGGCCGCGACGGCCGGCACCCTCACCGTGACCGCGCCCACGCTCACCTCCTCCGATCGAGCCCACAAACCTGGCGGGCCGGTGCGCGAGCGCCGCCCGGCTTGCCGGGACACCACCAGACTACGCTTGACGGATGGCGCCGGATCCACTCGAGGGGTTCTCCGAGCCGACGCGCGCATGGTTCGCCGCCGCCTTCGCCGGGCCCACCCCGGTCCAGGTCGCCGCCTGGGAGGCGATCGCCGCCCGGGGCGCGCCGGGGGGCGACGTGCTGGTGAGCGCCCCGACCGGTTCGGGCAAGACCCTGGCCGCCTTCCTGGCGGCCATCGACCGGCTGCTGAACGAGCCCGCGGGGGATCGGGCGGCGGGCACGCGGGTCCTGTACGTGTCGCCGCTGAAGGCGCTGGCGTACGACATCGACCGGAACCTGCGGGCGCCCCTGGCGGGGATCGCCAACGCCGCCGGGCGCCTCGGCGCGGCAGTGCGCGACGTGTCCGTGGGAATGCGCACCGGCGACACGCCGGCCGGGGAGCGCCAGCGGATGGCCCGGCGCCCGCCGGACATCCTCATCACCACGCCCGAGTCGCTGTTCCTGCTGCTGACGTCGCGGGCACGCTCGACGCTGGCCGGGGTCGGAACCGTCATCGTCGACGAGGTGCACGCCGTGGCCGGCAGCAAGCGCGGCGCCCACCTGGCCCTGTCGCTCGAGCGCCTCGACCTGCTCGCTCGGGGGCGGTCCGGGGGGCCGGCGCCGCAGCGCATCGGGCTGTCGGCGACCCAGCGGCCGCTGGCGGAGGTCGGCCGCTTCCTCGCCGGCGGCGACGTGGACAGCGCCGGCGAGTGGCGCCCGCGGCCGGTGCGCATCGTCGAGGTGCCCGGCGACGCGCGCCTGGACGTCGGCATCGTCGTGCCCGTCGAGGACATGAGCCGCCTCGGGGAGGCGATCCAGGAGCCCGCGAGCGGGCCGGTGGCCGCCGGCGGCGGGCCGCGCCGGTCGATCTGGCCCGCCGTCCACCCCCGCGTGCTGGACCTGGTCATGGCCCACCGCTCGACCATCGTCTTCTGCAACTCCCGGCGGCTGGCCGAGCGCCTGTGCACGCGCCTCAACGAGCTGGCGACCGAGCGCCTGGCGCCCGACGACGACACCGAGGTCGTCGTCGCCCGCGCCCACCACGGCTCGATCAGCCGCGAGCAGCGCGTGCTCGTCGAGGAGCAGCTCAAGGCCGGCCGGCTGCGCTGCGTCGTGGCGACCTCGTCGCTGGAGCTGGGCATCGACATGGGGGCGGTCGACCTGGTCGTCCAGGTGCAGTCGCCCGGGGCGGTCTGGCGGGGGGTGCAGCGCGTGGGCCGCGCCGGCCACACCGTCGGGGCGCCCAGCGCGGGGACGGTGTTCCCCACCCACCGCGGCGACCTGGTCGAGGCCGCCGTCGTCGTGCGGCGGATGCGCGACGGCGCCATCGAGGCGACCAGCTACCCGCGCACCCCGCTGGACGTGCTGGCCCAGCAGGTCGTCGCCATGGTCGCCATGGACGACTGGGACGTCGAGGCCCTGTGGCGCGCCGTGCGGGGCGCCGCCGGCTTTGCCGAGCTGTCCCGCGCCCAGCTCGACGGGACGCTGGACATGTTGTCGGGCCGCTACCCGTCGGACGAGTTCGCCGAGCTGCGGCCACGGCTCAACTGGGACCGGGTCGCCGACCGGGTCAGCGGGCGCCGCGGCGCGCAGCACCTGGCCGTCACGTCGGGGGGGACCATCCCCGACCGCGGCTACTACGGCGTGTTCCTGGCGGGGGAGGGCGCGGGCCGGCGCGTCGGCGAGCTCGACGAGGAGATGGTGTACGAGACGCGGCCCGGCGAGACGTTCACGCTGGGCTCGTCGACGTGGCGCGTGGAGGACATCACCCGCGACCAGGTCGTCGTCACCCCGGCGCCCGGGAGCCGGGCAAGCCGCCCTTCTGGCACGGCGACGCGCCGGGGGTCGCGGACCAGCGAGAGGCGACCGGCGAGGTGCCCACCGACCGGACGCTGGTCGTGGAGCGCTTCCGCGACGAGATCGGCGACTGGCGGGTGTGCCTGTTGTCGCCCTTCGGCGACCGCGTCCACGCCCCCTGGGCGCTGGCGATCGAGGCGCGCGCCCGGGAGCGGCTGGGCCTGGAGGTGCACAGGATCCACTCCGACGACGGCATCGTCGTGCGCCTGCCCGACACGGCGCCGTGGGACGGCGCCGGCGCCGGCCCGCCGGCCGCGCCCGCGGCGACGGACCTCGTCGTCATCGACCCCGACGAGGTCGAGGACCTGGTCGTGTCGCAGCTGGCGGACAGCGCGCTGTTCGCCGCCCGGTTCCGTGAGTACGCGGCGCGGTCGCTGCTGCTGCCGCGTCGCCGTCCCGACGGCCGCACACCGCTGTGGCAGCAGCGCCAGCGCTCGGCGGACCTGCTGGCGGTGGCGTCGCGCTACGGCGGCTTCCCGATCCTGCTGGAGACCTACCGCGAGTGCCTGCGCGACGTCTTCGACCTGGGCGCGCTGCAGCGGGTCCTGGCGGACGTCGCGTCGCGCCGGGTGCGGGTCGTGGGCGTCGAGACACCGGTGGCCAGCCCCTTCGCGTCGTCGCTGCTGTTCGACTACGTGGCCGACTACATGTACTCCGGCGACGCGCCGCTGGCGGAGCGGCGCGCGGCCGCGCTGTCGCTGGACCGCGACCTGCTCGCCGAGCTGCTCGGCAGCGACGAGCTGCGCGAGCTCATCGACCCCGAGGCGCTCACGGAGCTCGAGCTGGCCCTCCAGCGGCTCACGCCGGAGCGCCGCGCACGGTCCGCCGACGCGGTGCACGACCTGCTGCGCGAGGTGGTCGACCTGCTCGCCGACGAGGTCGTCGCCCGCTACGCGCGGACCCACGGGCCGTTCCGTCCC
>JAHWKQ010000180.1 GCA_019347785.1 Actinomycetota bacterium | reverse complement strand
ACGTCCGCGTCGGCCATCGCCGGCGCGCAGGCGGCGGCGACGCTGATCGGCAAGGAAACCGTCGTGGTGCGCGACGTGCCCGGCTTCGCGACGAGCCGCCTCGACACCAACAACGCCCTCGAGGCCATGCGCATGCTGGAAAGCGGGGTCGCCAGCGCGGAGGACCTCGACCGGGCGGTGGTGCTCGCCTACCGCCACCCCATCGGACCACTGCGGCTGAGCGACCTCGTCGGGCTGGACGTGCGCCTGGACGTCGCACGGAGCCTGGCGGCGGTCTACGGCCCGCGCTTCGACCCCCCGCAGATCCTGATCGACAAGGTGGCGGCCGGCGAGCTGGGACGCAAGTCCGGAAGGGGCTTCTACCGCTGGGACGAGGACAGCTGATGGACCGCTTCGTCGCGCTGGTCCGCCGCTACGTCGAGGACTGGCTGAACGCGGCCGACCCGACCGTGTGCGAGGAGATCCTCGACCCTGGCTACACGGTGCACATCAGCGGCCAGCACCTGCGTGGGCGCGACGAGGGCTACATCCCGGCGACGATGCGCCAGCTCGAGCAGTTCCCCGGCCTGGTGGTCACCGTCCACGACCTGCTCGTGGGCGCCGACCGCATCGCGATGCGGTTCTCCGAGCACGGGGCATCCACCCGGCACGAGGGGAGGGAGGCGAGGTGGGGCGGCGTGGCGCTGTTCCGCACCGACGGTGACCGGTTCACGGAGGCCTTCGTGGAGGAGGACTACCTGTCCAGGCGGGCGCAGCTCGCCGGCGAGACCGCCGTCGCCCCCGGCGAGCCGCCCGCGTCGTGGGATGCCCCCCCGGGAGATCCCGATCCCGCCGCCGAGGATGTCGTCCGGCGCTGGTTGGGCGCACGGGACGCCGACCCCGCCGTCGCCTACGACGACATGGCGACCGGGGAGGCCATCGCCCTGCTCGACGTGGCTGCGGCGGAGGTGAAGGAGATCTTCTCCTCGGGCCCGCGTGTGGCCTTTGCCGCGACCCAGCGCGGCGGCGTGCCCGCCGGTGGCACCGACCAGGCCGAGGGCGCCCTCCACAGCGCCGGGATCGTCGAGGTCCACGGGGGGCGAGTCGTCGGCGGGCACGTCATCCGGGATCAACACGGCTTCCAGCGCGCGTTGCCCACACGGGGTCGATGAGCCGCCTGCCGCCACCAAGCGGGTCTCGTCGGGACGGCCACCGTCGTGGCCCTTACGGCGGCATGAAGGACAGCGGCCTGGGTCGAGAGCTCGGCCGTCCGGGGCTGGAGGCCTACTGCGAGTACAAGTCGATCTACGCGAGAGCCGACCAGCTCCCGGGCTCGCCCGAGGCCGAGTGCTCAGCTGACAGGCGCCTCGACGTCCGGAGCCGCTGCCGGCTGAGGTGAACGTGGGCTGACGCATCGCGGCACGTTGGGGCTGTTGTCCTCAGGTGCAGGCCGCCGAGCACCCGCACGCGGCGTCTGACACATGGATAGATGCCACCGTCAACTACTGTGCAGGACAGTGGCTGGTGTGACGCGGTCCCTGGAGGGGATCAGCCTCCCCACCCGGCATGTTGGGACATTTGGTTGCAGATGCCGGCCGGTGTTGGGCGGGTTGGTTGGCGCTTGAGGGGTGCGGGTCCGTCCGGGTCGAGGTCATCGACGCTGCGTGGTGGTACTCGGCCTCAGTGGGGGGCTCGGGCGCCCCGGGCGGTCAGCGGTCGTCCTGCCGCGAGGACCGCATCCGGCGTCCGGGATGTGCTCCCACGCCATGGTCGCCTGACGACGTATCCACCCCGGGATCCGCCGGGGGCCTGAGGAGGCGGATGATGATGCTGGCCATGCATCCCGCCGCAGCCGCCGCGAAGGCGGCCGGGTAGCCCATCTGCGCGATCAGCAGGCCGACGACGTAGGAGCCGGCGCCGATGCCGACGTCGGTGAACAGGGTGAAGGCAGCGACGGCCTCGCCACGCTGGCGGTCGGGGACGACGGTTACGAGATGGTGAGCAGGGCCGGGAAGATGAGCGCGAAGCCGGCACCGAAGAGCACGACCCCAGCCGTCGCCCCGGAGGGGGTCGGGACGAACGCCAGCGCGAGGAGCCCCGCCACCGACATGCCGAGCCCGGGTGTGGCGACGGCCAGGTTCCCGAAGCGGTCGGCGAGCCGGCCGGCGACCAGCCGCACCGCGAGCACCGTCGCAGCGAAGACGGCGTACAGCAGCCCCGCGGCGTCGCCCATGCCCAGGGACTCGGCGTACAGCGTGGCGAAGCCCACCACCGCGGCGTACCCGACGGCGGGGAACAGCACCATCAGGCCGGGGACGAGCACCCCATCGGGGATGAGCGGGCCACCCGTACGCGGGCGCGGGTGCGGCGCGTGGTCGACGGCGGCGGGCGACCCGGTCTCCGCGACGACGAGTGCGGCGAGGAGTGCGGCGAGGAGGAGCCCCGCCGCGGTCAGCCACGTGGCGTCGAAGCCCAGCCGTGGCAGCAGCCACTCCGCCAGCGGCGGACCGATTCCCAGGCCGCCGTAGAGGAACAGCGAGAGCCGCGACACCTCGCTGGCCCGCTGCTCCGGCGGGGCCAGATCGACCACCACAGAGGTCAGGGCGACGTACAGCGCTGCGTGGCCCACTCCCTGTAGGAGGCGCAGGACCACGACGGGTGCACGGCGTCGGCGAGCGGGAACGCCAGCGCCACGGCGAGGTGCAGGCCAAGGGCACCGAGGAGGAGCGCCCGGCGTCCGCGACGGTCGATCTGGCGACCGATGAGCGGGCGCACCAGAAGGGCGCTGACCGCGAAGGACCCCACCGCGACGCCAACGGCCCCCTCGCCCAGCCCCAGCTCCTCGGTGACGAAGCGCTGCAGCGCGGCGAGGAAGAGCCCGAAGGTGGTGAAGTACGCCAGGGTGATGCCGTAGACGAGGCGCAGCTGCCCCGTGCTCGTCGTCGTGGGCGCAGCCTCGCCGGGGTCCGGCGGTCGTTCCACGGCTGGCGGCACCGTTCTCCTCGCGGGCTGGCTCAGCAGCCCTCCCCCCGCGCCGCGGTGAGTGCGTCCGCGGCCACGGCGTCGGGCACCGCCCGCGTCCCGCCGTAGGTGATGACGTCCTGCACCGTGCCGGCCACCCCGCAGAGGTACGCGGTGACCTCCGGGTACAGCCCGTCGGCCGGCGTGAGCAGCACGGGCCCACCTCGTCGGGCGACGTGCGTGCCCCCGGCGAGGGCGTCGGGGTAGGTGCTGCTCACGGCGAATCCGACCGACGTGGGATCCTCGAAGAAGATCCTTGCGACCTCGACCGCGGTCGCCTCGCGGGTTGCCCCGACCACGGGCGTGGCGTCGGGGTAGCCGGCAGCGGCGGGGCCGCCGACGGCGTACGCCAGCACCTCCGGTCGCTCACCCAGGTAGGCGTCGTTGGCGGGGTGGCGCCGGCCGGCGGGGGTCAACAGCACCGCACCCCCGGCCTGCGCGGCGGCCGCGCCGGCGCTCAACGCGTCGGGGAAGTCCTCTCCGGAGGCGATCAGCAGCGCGGGGGGCTCCCCCAGCTCGGAGGCGATCGCCAGGGCGGTCTCCACGCGGGTGGCCCCGGCGATGCGGCGCGGCTCGAATCCGATCTCGCGCAGCGCCGACTCGATCGCCGGCGCCAGCGCCGCCTCGCCGCCCAACAGGACGACCTCGGCGCCCTCGCGCAGGAGCCGGCGCAGCTCATCGGCGACGTTGCCAAGGAGTCGGTGGGAGGAGGTGAGCAGCAGGGGTGCGTCGAGGGCGACCGCCAGCGGCGTCCCGGCGAGCGCGTCGGCGAACGCCTGCTCGCCGTCGCCGCGCGCCAGGACCACCGTCGGCGCAGCGCCTCCCTCCGGCCAGCCGTGCTGGGCGACGGCGATGGCCGTGGAGATCCGGTCGGTGCCGCCGAGCCGGTGACCCAGCGGGGCCGTCCCGGCTGGGCCGTTCGGCGTGGACGTCGGCGGCGGCCCCAGCGGGCGGCCGCCAGGGCCCTCGGCGAAGGTCTGCCAGGAAACCGACGGCTGCTGCCCCACGCCCGGACGTGACCAGTCGCAGACCCCGTCGGGGAACGCCTCCTGCAGCCGTGCCCACTGCTCGTCGGTGAAGTCCACGTCGTACTCAGACCGGTCCAGCGGGGCGAGCTGGCACTTGAGGATGTCATGGCGGAGGTGTTCCCCG
>JAHWKQ010000179.1 GCA_019347785.1 Actinomycetota bacterium | reverse complement strand
CCATGCGACCGTCCGAGTGGTGCCCGACACCAACCACTACACCATCGGCATGAGCCCCCACGGCGCCGACGCGGTCGCGGCGGCGCTCGCCCAGGCAGCCACCCGAGGAAAGGTGTGAGCATGGATCTGCAGGGACGGACCGCGGTCGTCACCGGCGCCGCGAGCGGGATCGGGGCGGCCTGCGCCAGACGGCTCGCGTCAGCCGGCGCCCACGTCGTCGTGCTCGACTTGGACGCCGACCGCGCCGAAGCTGTCGCCGATGACGTGGGCGGCACCGCCCGCGTCGTCGACCTGGCGGACGCGTCGGCGGTCCAGGCCCTCGATCTGGACGCCGACGTGCTGGTCAACAATGCGGGCCTCCAGCACGTCGCCCCGATCGGGGAGTTCCCGACCGAACGCTGGAACACGATCGTGGCGGTCATGCTCACGGCACCGTTCCTGCTGGCCCGCCAGGTGGTCCCGGGCATGATCGAGCAGGGCTGGGGTCGCATCGTGAACATCTCCAGCGTCCATGGGCTGCGGGCGTCGCCCTACAAGTCCGCCTACGTGGCCGCCAAGCACGGGCTGGAGGGGCTGAGCAAGGTGCTGGCGCTGGAGTGCGGCAGCCACGGCGTCACCTCCAACTGCATCTGCCCCGCGTACGTCCGCACCGCCCTCGTCGAGGGTCAGATCAGCGACCAGGCCCGCACCCGTGGCATCCCCGAGACGGAGGTCATCGAGCAGGTCATGCTCGCCGAGACCGCGGTGAAGCGCCTGATCGAGCCGAGTGAGGTGGCCGAGCTCGTCGCCTGGCTGTGCGGCGACGCCGCGGCCGTGGTCAACGGCGCCTCGTGGACGATGGACGGAGGCTGGACCGCCCGCTGAGCTCAGCTCTCTGCAGGCTCCGGGGAGCCGCTGAGGGCCGCGTCGACGACGTGCAGGAAGCGGCGCATCTCCAGCGGCTTCGTCAGGTAGGCGAAGGCGCCCTCCTGCAGCAGCCGCTGTGACCGTCCGTGCACGGCGGCGAGCGCGCGGTCCTGCGGGCCTTGGGCGTCCGCTGGGTGCAGGGCTACTACCTCGCCCGCCCGGGGCAGCTGCCGCACTAGACCGGCCGTTTCGTCGCCGCCCCTGCGGGGTAGGGGCACGCGGGATGCTCTCGGCCTTCGCCGCCGTCGTGACGGCCGCTGCGGTCGTGGCGGCCACCGTCGCCGGGATCGCCGTGCTGCGGCGCCAGCCCGACCCGAGCAGCGCGCACTGGTCCACGACGCTGCCCGTGCTCGGCGGCAGCGAACCGCAGGTCCACGCCTGGAACCGCTTCCACGCCCGGTACTACCCGATGACGCTGGTCCTCGTCGCCTTCGAGATGGAGATGATGTTCATGTACCCGTGGGCGGTGGTGTTCGCGGAGCTGGGCGTCAAGGCGCTGGTCGAGATGGGCGTGTTCCTCGCGTTGCTGTCCCTGGGCGTGCTGTACGCGTGGCGGGAGGGGGCGCTGCGGTGGCAGTGAGCTGCCCGTGCTGACCGATCTCCTGCCACGCCTGGCCCGCCATGCTCCGGTGCCGGTGTGCCTGGCCCGCGGCCTGGCGGCCACGGGCGTCACCACCCGGCTGCGAGCCGACCCGGACGTGCGGCTGGTCGCCTCGCCGCGGCAGGCGACCGTGCTGGTGATCGCCGGCGCCGTCCCGAGAGCCGCACGTGACGCAGTGCTCCGGGTGCACGACCAGGTCCCGGCGCCGCGGGGGGTCGCGGTGGTGGGTGACCAGTCTCTCGTGGAGTGGCTGGACCTGGGCGATGTGCCGGTGCTCCCGGCCGACGACCCTGTGCCCGGCCTGCGGCGACTGCACGAGCAGCTGCTGGCGGGGGCGGGCGGCAGCCCGTCCCGGGGACCGGCGGACAACCCCGTCGAGTGGAGTGGCGTCGGCCCGCACGGGCAGGGCGGCGAGGGGATGATGGGCGGCAAACCCTACGGCCGCCCCATGGCGATGCCGCCGCAGGAGGGCCGCGACGGCCTGGCGTTGGACCGGCTGCCGCTGGTCTTCGGCCCGTTCCTGCCCGCCCTGCCGGCCGCGGTGCAGCTGGAGGTGGGGCTGCAGGGCGACGTGCTGGAGGAGGTCAGGGTGGTGCCGCTCGATCTCGACGCGGGCGTGGTCGGTTCGTCCCGGCCGCTCAGCTCGGCTGCGGGAAGGTACCTGGCGGCGGTGGCCGAGCTGTGCGCCGTGGCGGGCCTCGACGCGCTGGCCTGCCGGGCCGCGCGGGTGGCCCTCGACCCCGCGCCGGAGGCACTGGCCGACCTGCGGCGACGGCTGCGGCGTCGCGGCGGCCTCCGACAGGCCACCGACGGCGTCGGCCGGCTGCCTGACGGCCGCGACGCCACCGACCGTTGGCACCGCTGGCTGGACCTCGCCGCCGCGGCTGCGGCGGGGGAGCACGCCGGCCACGACCGGGTCGACCCACGGGAGTTGGGGCCCGCGCTGGTTGGCCTCGAGTTGGGACATGCGCTGGTCACCCTGTCCTCCCTGCGGCTGGAGTTGGAGGACGCTGTGGCCGCACCGCTGGGGGCCGGGGCGTGATCGAGGTCGCCGGCGCGGCACACCCCCTGGTCGCGGCCGTGGTCGTCAGCGCGGTGCTCGGCGTCGGCGCGTACGCCGTCGCCGCGCTGGAGACCGGCATCGGTGCCCGCGTGGCGGGGCATCCCCTGGGCGTCACCGCGTCCCTGCGCGCACCCCTCGCCCAGGCGGCCCTGCTGCTGGCACGCCCGGCGGTGGTCACCGAGCGGCCCGATGGGCCCCTGTGGGTCCTCGCACCGGCGTTGTACGCGGCTCTGGCCGCCACGGCCCTGTCGGTGCTGCCGCTGGCCACGGACTTCGCGGTGGCTGACGTGCGCACCGGGATCGTGGTGTTCGGGTCCGCCGAGGTGCTCGCCATGGTCGCGGTCTACCTGCACGGCTGGGCGCCGAACTCGCCGCTGCCGCTGGTCGGGGCCTACCGCTTCATCGCGTCGGGGTGCTCGTTCCTGCTGCTGTCGATGTTCGTGCTGATCGCCGCAGCCCTGCCGGCCGAGTCGATGAGCTTCGGCCGCATCATGGCCTCCCAGCAGGAGGGCCTGTGGAACGTCCTGCGCCAGCCGCTGGGCCTGCCGCTGTTCGCGGTCGTCGCGCTCGGCGTGTCGTTCTTCGGGCCGCTGGACTTCTCCGACGGCCACGAGCTGGCCGGCGGTACCGCCGCGGAGGTGTCCGGCCCGCCCGCGCTGGCATGGGGGTGGGCACGTCGGGCGATGCTCGCCACCTACGCGATCGCCAGCGCGGTGGTGTTCCTGGCCGGTCCGTCCGGACCTTGGCTGCCGGGGCCGCTGTGGCTCGCGCTCAAGGCGCTCGCGATCGCGGCCGCGCTGGTGTGGCTGCGCCACACCGTCGGCCGGGTGCAGATCGACCGCTTCGTGCTGGTCGCCTGGACCGTGCTGCTGCCGCTGGCCTTCCTGCACCTTGCGATCGCCGGGGTGGTGACGCTGGCGTGACCGGGGTCGTGGTCGACGTCGCGTTCTGGATCTTCGCAGTCGCCTCGGCCTGGTTCGGCTGGCGGGTGTTCCGCACCGACTCGATGGTCCGAGCCACCTTCAGCCTGCTCGCCTCGTTCGCAGGAGTCGGCGCGATCATGGTGCTGCTGCTCGTCGAGTACGTCGGCGTCGCCCTGTTCTTCATGATGGGCGTGGAGATGGTCGTGATGGCCATCTACATGGTCGCCTTCATGATGAACCCCGCGGGCATCAACCCGATGCAGATGTTGCACCAGCGGCGGGTCGCGACCGCCGTCGGGGTGGCGGTGGCGGGTGCGCTGGCCGCGGTCGCGGTGGCCGCCGACCTGCCCGAGGCGCCGCTGGTCGCGCCTGCCGATACGATCCGCGCACTGGGCCACGAGCTGATGGGCGGCTCGATGCTGCTCATGCAGACCGTCGGCGTGACGCTGGCGACGACCATGGTCGCAGCGGTCGTGCTGTCGTCGGCGCGTGGCCGCTTCGGACCGGCCGATGACGGCTCGCGGCCCCCGCCGCTCGACCCGGACGAGCAGGTCGAGGCCGAGCCCGCCCAGGCCGCTGCACGGGGGGACGGCCACGGGCACGGGGGCCACGGGTGACGGTCGTCACCGTCCTGCTCGTGGCCGCCGTGCTCCTGGGCCTGGGCGTGTGGGGCGTGCTCAGCCAGCAGTCCTTCGTC
>JAHWKQ010000178.1 GCA_019347785.1 Actinomycetota bacterium | reverse complement strand
GCGGCGGGGCCCCCCGGCCACCGCCGGGGCGGTGGCGTGGCGCGCCCCGGCCCACCCCCACCGGCGCGGGGCCACGGGGGGGCCCCCCCCCGGGGGGGTGGGCGGGCGGGGGCCCCGCCACAGCCGCCGGGCCCCGCGCCCCGCCCGCCCGGGCGCCGGGCAGCGCCCGCACCCGCGCCGACCACGCCCGGTTCTCGTTGCGGAAGTGCGCGCCGGGGTGCGCACTTCCGCAACGAGAACAGCGGTCGGGCGCCGCTACGACCGGCCGGGCGGGCCGCCCTCGGCGATGGCCAGGAGGGCGGCGGGCTCCATTTCGGCGGCGAAGGGGCCGGCGGGGTTGTCGACCAGCCAGACGTGGAGCATCTCCGGCGTCCGCTGGTTCACCGACCCCGGCGGGCACGTCTGTCGGGGCGGGCGGTGGAAGCCGACGACCCGCCCGTCGGCCGAGAAGCACAGGTCCTCGTGGTCGTGCCACACCGTCAGCGGCCCACCGATCGTCGGCCCCGGCTCGTCCACCCGCTCCATCAGGTACATGGCAGCGACGAGCACCGGTCCCCGCGACGTGGTGGCGTAGATCAGCTCCTCGGGAGCCTGGGGGTCGAGGATGGCGCCGTCGGTGAAGAACCGCTGGTTGTGCCAGTGCTGGAGCCCGTTGAGCACCGGGGTGATGGGCCGGAACCCGTCCGCCTTCGCCGCGTCCAACGACGCCCACCGCGCCGCGGCGGTCCTGGTGTCGGCCAGGAGCCGGTCGGCGGCCGACCGCTGGGCGGGGGTGGCCCCGGACGGGTCGGCCGCGGCATGCCCGTCGCCGTGCCCGTCGCCGTGCGTGTCGCCGTCGGCGTGGCCGTCCACGGCCCTGACCGCGGCGTGCGAGTGGGCGGCGTCTTCGATCGCGGGGTGCGCATGCCCGCGGCTGTCGGCCCACGCCGCCGTCGCCGCTACGCCGGCCAACACGACCACCGCCGCGCCCAGCGTCACCCGTCGCAGCCGCCCGCCCTCGCCGCCCCACGACCCGCCGCCGCGAAGGGCCAGCGCCGCGTCTGCGGTCAGGAGCAGCCCCAGGCAGGCGACGCCGATCCCCCCGACCAGCAGCAGGTGTCCGGGGTTCGACAGTGTGAACACGCCCTCGGTGGCCGCCAGCGAGGGGTCGGCGCCGTGCAGCACGGCATCCCAGACCAGTCCGGCCAGCACGGCCGCCATCCCCACGCCGCCGATACCCACGGACCACAACAGACGGCGCATCACAATCGAGTGTACGGAGCGGCAGACGCGAAAGATGACGCCCGCAGGCGCCATCTCGACAAACCCGGGAGGCCGGGAACGAGCTACGCGGAGGAGGAAGCCGTCAGCTTGGCTATCCGCTTCATGAGCCGCGATTTCCGGTTGGAGGCCTGGTTCTTGTGGATGATTCCCTTGGCCGCCGCCATGTCGAGCCGCTTGACGGCGAGGCGCAGCGCGTCGGCGCTCGTCTCGGCGCCGGTCTCGGCCGCCGTCATTGCCACCTTGACGCGCGTCTTGATCTCCGAGCGGGCCGCCTTGTTGCGGAGGCGCCGCCGTTCGTTCTGCTTGTTGCGCTTGATCTGGCTCTTGATGTTCGCCACGAGGGGTAGAGGGTAGCAGGGGGGCGCGTAGCATCCCCACTCCGTGAGCAGGCCCCTCGTCGCCGTCGGTCCCGAACCGGTCCGTGCCTGGGCGGTGGCCGCCGTGGAGGAAGGCGGCGGGAGGATCGTGCCGCCCGAGGAGGCAGAGGCGCTCGTCTGGTTCGACCCCTTCGAGGTCGAACCGCTCCTCAACGTCCTGGCTCGCGCCCCCCGCGTTCGCTGGGTGCAGCTCCCGTGGGCCGGCGTGGAGGTGTTCGCGGCGGCCGGCGTGTTCGCCGACGGCCGGACATGGACGTGCGGCAAGGGCGTGTACGCCGACCCCGTGGCCGAGCACGCGCTGGCCCTGGGCCTCTACGGCCTACGGAACCTCCACGAGCGGACGCTCGCCCGAGCCTGGCAGCGGGGCAGCGGCCGGATGCTCTTCGGCGCCCGCGTCACCATCGTGGGCGGCGGCGGCATCACGGAATCGCTGCTGCGCCTGCTCGAGCCCTTCGGCGTACAGGCAACAGTCGTCCGCCGACAGCCCCAGCCACTCGCAGGTGGGACACGGGCGGTGGGGCCGGACCGGTTGGAGGAGGCGCTCGAAGGCGCGGACCTCGTCGTACTCGCGCTGGCGCTCACGCCGGAGACCGAAGGGATCATCGCCGAGCGGCAACTGCGGGCGATGGAGCCCCACGCCTGGCTGGTGAACGTGGCTCGCGGCAAGCACGTGCGGACGGACGATCTCGTGCGGGCCCTGCGGGAAGGCTGGATCGCGGGTGCCGCGCTCGATGTCACCGACCCCGAACCACTCCCCGAGGGGCACCCGCTGTGGGACCTGCCGAACTGCCTCATCACCCCGCACACCGCCAACACGCCCGAGATGGCCCGCCCCCTGGTCGCCGCGCACGTCCGTGAGAACGTCCGCCGCTTCGCCGCGGGCGAGGAGCTCGTGGGCCTCGTCGACCCACGCCTGGGGTACTGATGCCGGCACGTGGTCGCGCCCGTTCAGCAGCACCCGGCTGAGCAGCGCCGCCACGAGGAAGAGCGACCCCGCCACGGTCACCGCGTTGCGCGCACCGATGCTCGATCCCATCCACGCGGCCAGCCCCACCCCGCCGAGGAAGGCGGCGTCGAGGACGGCTTCCGACGCCGCGAACACCCGGCCGCGAAGTTCGTCGGGCGTCCGTTCCTGGAGCAGCGACTCATAACACACCGTGCCCAGCGCATTGCCCGCGCCGGCAACCAGCCACAGCACCAGCACCGGGGCGATGGCGCCCGCCTGGGCGGCGGCGACCACCGAGGTGCCGACAACGGCGACCCCGGCCCACAGCATGTTCTCGCGCTTCCACCGGCGCGCCGCGGCAGGGGCGAGGACCGACCCGACGACCATCCCGATGCCCCAGGCGCCGCCGACGAACCCGAGCATCTCCGGCGCGCCGTGGAGGACGTTGAGGATGAACAGCGGTTCCACCGGCGACTTCACCGCGGCGGCGAGCATCACGAGGCCCATGACGACAATCACGCCTCGCACCAACGGCGTGGTGCCGATGTAGCGGAAGCCCTCCCGTAGCTCGGCTACCGGGTGCCAGTCCTCGTCCGACGGCGGCTGCGGCGGGAGGTTCACCCGGGCCACGAGCACGGCCGACAGCAGGAACGAAATGCCGTTGATGAAGATCGCCGGTGCGAAGCCGAGGCGGGCCACCAGCACGCCACCGATGACCGGCCCCACCATGACGGCGCCGTTGAACGTGGCGCCGACCAGCGCGTTGGCGGCCACCAGGTGGTTGGGCGGCACCACGTTGGGCAGCGAGGCGTGGAGCGCCGGCTGCGACAGCGCGCCGAGGAACCCGAGCGTGGCGGCGACCGCGTAGAAGTGGAGCAGCGAGGGGCTGCCGACGAGGAACAGCGACGCTACGGCCAAGCCCCGCAGCAGGTCGCTCATCACCATCACGGTCTTGCGCGGCAAGCGGTCGATGAGCGGGCCGCCCAGCGCACCGGTCAGCGTCGCGGGTCCGACCTGGGCCACCAGCATGGTGGCGAAGATCTTGGGGTCCGACTCCCGCCCGGCCAGGGTGGCGGCCACCGCGATGGTGTAGACCCAGTCGCCCAGCGCCGAGACGCCCTGCGACACCCACAGCGAGACGAACGAGGTGTTGCGCCGCAGGGCGGCGAAGTCGTTGCTCCCCTTCGGAACGAGGCGCGAGCGGCAGATGCGGTGCACGGCGACCAGGGCTCCGAACACGATGAGGATGTCGCCCACGCTGAAGACGTTGTGGAACGGCAGCCCCTCGGGCACGGCGAAGATGTCGCCGAAGAACTGGATGCGGGCGTCGGGCAGCGCCGTCGAGTTCACGAAGCCGCCGCCGTTCGACATCGGCAGCCCGGCTGTCGCCAGCGCTCCCTCGGTGGCGGGCATGACGCCTCGATTGGCGATGAGGGCGAGGACGTTCGTCCCGGTTCCGACGGCGATGATCCACATGCCCGGAATGTGGAGATTGCCCGCCAGGTACCACACGCCGAGCGCGTAGCTCGACAGGTTGAGGCCCGCCGCCACGTCGGCCGACAGCGGCGCTTGCAGGGCGACGAACTGGATGGCGAACGCCACCAGGAGGACGTTCCACCGCTTCAAGCGCAGGTCGGCCAGCCGCGACAGGCGCCCGCCCAGA
>JAHWKQ010000177.1 GCA_019347785.1 Actinomycetota bacterium | reverse complement strand
ACTCGGGCTCGGCCTCGACGACCTCGTCGCGCTCGGGCGTAAGCTCGGTGCGGAGGGTCGCGAACCGCACGACGTAGCGCCGCGCCCCGGGGGGCGGGGGTGGGTTGTCGTCGGTGGGCGCGGGGGTGGGCGTGGGGGAGGCGGTGGCGGTTGGGGTCGGTGACGGACTCGGCGTGGCCGGCGTCGGGGTGGGCCGGTCCGCGGGAGTGGGCGACGCCTGGGCCTCCTCGCTGGCGGCGGCGACGGGGAGGCCGCCTGGTGGCTCCACCACGGTGACGGACCGGACGCCCGGCAGGTCGTCGACCGCCGCGCGGGCCTCATCCGCGGTCGCCGCATCAAGTCCCGATCCGCTCAGCACCACATCGCGTCCCCGGACGGTCACGTCGACGCCGTCGATCCCGACCGCCTCGAGCGCCGCGACGGCACGGGCAGCAAGGTCGGCCTCGACGGCGCGCTGGACGGGCCCGACGCCCATCGCGATCAGGGCCGCGAGGCCGACGACGGCCAGCAGCAAGGCCGGCGCCGGCCCGCCGCGCCGGCGCTCCCAGCCCACGACCGTGCTGCTCACCGCGCCTCGTCGTTCGCGAGCCGCTCCCGCAGGTGCGCCAGTCCCTCCTCGTCCCCGTCAGCCAGGAGCCGCGCCTGCTCCGGCCAGCTGTCCAGCAGCCGGCCGGGAGCGATGCCGGCGCCCTCCAACGCCGCGCGCAGGTCATCGGGGCTGGCCGCCGCAACGCGGACGTAGCTGCGCAGCCCGGCTCTCCTCAGGGCACGCGACGTCGCGGTGCCCACCCCCGCGATGCGGGTCAGGTCGTCGCTGCGCACCGGCACCTCGCCCAACCCGTCCGCTCCGGGCCCCAGCCGGTCACGCGGGATGCTGATCGTGGCGCCTGCCCTGGTCGCACCGCCGCCATCCTCGGTCGCAGGGCTGGTCGGACGGGCGGGCCCGCCGGCCTCGTCGGTGGCCTCGTCGGCGGCCTCGTCGGCGGTCTCACCGGGGGTCTCGCCGGCGGCCTCGTCGGTGGCCGTGGGCTGCGGCTCTTCCGCCTGATCGGCGAGCTCTTCCGGCGGCCGAACGAACGGTGGGGCGCTGTCGGAGTCGGTGGCCGCAGCGAGGAAGTCGGCCGGGTGGAAGGTCAGCGTCGCGAACGGGTCCTCGTCGCCTGCGAAGGCCGGCGGCAGCTCGACGGGGGCCGGCTCGGCGACGGCAGGCTCCGTGCCCCGCTTCTCGGCGGCTGGCGGTGCGGGTGCGGGCGCGGGCTCAGGGGCGGGCGCCGGTGCGGGCCCTTGACGTTGACCTGCGGCGGGTTGCCGACTGGCCGCGGCCGCTCGAGTGCTGCGCTCCTGCGCCGCCTTGAGCTTGAGCTGGAGCCGTTCGAGCTGGCGCTCGGCCTCCTGCAGCCGCGCCCTCAGGGCCGCGTCCTCCTCCACGGAGTTCGCGGTCGGCACGGTCGACGCCGTCGACGGCCGCACCTTGCGTCGCCAACCCATGATCCACCAGACGTAGCCGACGAGCAGGCCCAGGAGGAACGCGGCGAGGAGCAGCACGCCCAGCTCCGCGACGAACGACTCCATCGACGACCTCCTCGCTGTGCCAGGTCAAAGCGTAGAACGTGGCAGCTAGCGCGGTTCGGGCAGCGCTCCGAAGTCCCCGCTGGCCGCGGCGTGCTGGACTGCGGCCAAGGCCTGATCGTCGGCGGCAGCCAACGTGCCGTCCCAGACGAACGGCTCAGGCCTCGGCCCGCACACCACGAGTGCGCTCACGTCCGCGCCCTCCTCGATCAGGGTGGCCACCTGCAGGCTGCTGCCCTCGTCGCCGAGGACCGCGACGGAGCCGTCGGGGACGCGCCGCAGGTCGGGTCCCACCAGCGCGGTCGAGGCGGTGACGACGAGGACGGCCGGGTCGCCGTCGGCCAGGGGCACGGTCGCGGTCGAGCCCGGGGGGATCACGAGCCGCAGCACGGTGAGGCCCAGTTCGGCGTCGAGCCGGTGCTCCCACGCGACGCCGGCGAGCAGGTGGATGCGCGCACGCCCCTGGCCGAACGGGCCCAGTGCATGGTCGGTGGAGACCCGGGCGGGCGCCGGTTCGGGTGTGCGCCAGGTGATCTGCTCGAGGTGCAGCGGCCCGCCGTCGCGTTGCAGCTCCTTGGCCGGCTGCAGCTCGACGTTGGTTCCGGCACCCGCGGCCAGGAGGTGGCGCGCGGGGGCGGTCAGCAGCTCGCGGCTGCCGAGGCTGTCGCGGAGCTCCAGGACCCCTGCGTGCAGCACGGTCAGCTGGGCGACGCCGGCCAGCGCCCGTGCGCCGTCGGCCCGGGCGTCGCCGGGCCGCACCGTGATCGGCCCGGACGCGGTGATCGCGAGCACCGGGCCGTGCGCATCCAAGCCCTCTGCGGGCAGGAACCGACGTGGCGTCGCTCGTGGCGTGGGGCCGAGCACCGCCGCCACGCTCCGTGCGACACCGACGGCCGGCGGCACCTGGACCGCATCGTCGTCGGGGACGCGGCGTCCGAAGAGGCGACGCAGCATGGGTCACGACCTCCCGGCGCGGCGCAGCGCCGGGCCAACGCTTGCGCGCCGGCCCGGCAGCGGAGGCGCTGGAGCCCTAGGATCCGAGGCAGGTCTGGACGGCGGCGACCACAGCCTGGGCCACGGCGGGATCCTCCGGCTCGCGCTCGAAGTCGGCCATGAGCGCCTCGAGGTCCTCGTCGCCGAGCTGCGCCTCGAGCTCGTCGAACACGCAGCCAGCCGCCTCCTCATCGATCCCCCCATCGGAGGTCATGGCGTCGATGAACGTCTGTCGGGTGTCGTCCGCGGCGCCACTGCACGCGGCCGCCCCCATGACCAGGGCAAAGGCGAGGACGAGGGTCGCGATGACGGGACGTCGGGTGTCGAGCATGGAAAGACTCCTGAGGTTGGCTGGAGAGGGCGGCGTCACGGTCCGCGACGCGCGGCTCCTATTCCACCACGGATCCGGTGCCGAGCTCACGACGCATGAACGGCCGCGTCTCGCTGCGCCGTGCCACCTCCCGGAAGCCGCAGCCGGTGAACATCGACGCGAGCCCCGTCCACGCCCACTGGTCGGCTGTCCGGTCGTGGCGGGGTTCGACCGGGTAGCCCTCGACGAGCGACGCGCCCTCCGAGGCCGCGTAGTCGACGGCGGCGTCGAGCAGCGCCGCGGCGAGGCCCTTGCCGCGGTGAGCCTTCACGACGACGAAGCAGGTGACGGCCCAAGCTGGCCGGTCGTCGAGCGGCTTGGCGATCGGCGAACGCGACAGGCGTCCGTAGGTCTCGCGTGGTTGCACGGCGACCCAGCCGACCGGCTGGCCGTCCAGGTAGCCGATCAGTCCCGGCACCTCCCCCGCTTCGACCCGTGCGCGCATGAGCTGCCGGTTGTCGTCGCCCTTGTGCGCGTCGAACTCGCGGGACGACTGCAGGTTGAACATGCACCAGCAGCCGGCGTCGCCCCCGCGCGGCCCCATCACCGCGAGGAAGTCGCGCCAGGTCTCGGCGGTCAGCGGGCGGACCTCGAGTCCAGTCACGCGCGCCCGGTAGGATTCGAACCCACGACCGACCGGGTAGAAACCGGCTGCTCTGTCCAACTGAGCTACGGGCGCCCGACTCCGAAGTATCGCGCTCACACCCCCCCGCGCTACCATCAAGGGCTCCGGCGTCCCCGCCGGCACATGGTGACCGTAGCTCAGTCAGGCTAGAGCGCCGCGTTGTGGTCGCGGAGGTCGCGGGTTCGAACCCCGTCGGTCACCCCAAGAACCGGCAGGTCAGAGCGCTTCTGAGTTCGGCTGCGGGACCGCCGCGGGCCCTTCGACAGTACCAGCGACAGTATGGCTGTGGCTCCCGAGCAGTACGATCCGCCTCATGGGCGAGTTGCTGGAGCTCCGATCCGCCTCGATCTACCGCCGCAGGGTCAACGGCAAGCCGCACGGGCGCTGGAAGCTCGAGGTTCGCTACGACGGGATGAGGCCCAAGGTCTCGACCTGGGGCACGCGCCGCGAGGCGCAGGACGAGTTGGCCCGCCTCAAGGCCCTCGCCAAGAGCGTCGTGGTCGGCGGCCCCGAGCGGCCGTTCGCCGAGTACGTCCTGCACTGGATGGAGGTGCAGGGCCAGCTCGGCCTGGCGGCTAGCACGATCGACCGCAAGCGCTCGACGATCGCCACCTGGCTGGCGCCCGCGCACGGCCAATGGGGCTTCGGCGACCATCGCATCGGGAGCATCACGGCGAAGGAGATCCTCAGATCGGAAG
>JAHWKQ010000023.1:5903-16577 GCA_019347785.1 Actinomycetota bacterium | reverse complement strand
CCCAGGTCACCGAGGACCTCAGCCGCCACGTCGGGGTCGGGGGGCTTGGACACGAGCAGGAGGACCCGGGTGTCCGGGTCGTCGGCCAGGGCGCGGACGGCCATGCGGGTCATGCCCCCCCGGACCCGCTCGCCGAGGTCGCGGCCGCCCACGCCCACGAGGTGGGAGACCCCCGCGCCCCACCGGTCGAGGAGGGTCATGACCTCCTGGGCGCCGGTCCCCGCCCCGGCGACGACCCCGACGCCGCCCCGGCCGACGGCGTTGGCGAACCCCAGCCCCACGCCGCCCAGCACCGCCGTGCCGGCTCCCGGCCCCATGACGAACAGCCCGCGCTCCTGGGCCCTTCGCTTGAGCTCGAGCTCGTCGTCGAGCGGGACGTGGTCGCTGAACAACAGCACGTGCAGTCCGGCGGTCAGGGCCTTGTGCGCCTCCAGCGCCGCGTAGTCGCCGGGCACGGACACGATCGCCACGTTGGCGTCCGGCATGACGTCGCGCGCCTCGTCGAAGGTCCTGGGACGACGCTCCTCGCGCTCGCCGCCCTCATCCATGCCGCCACCGAGCGCGTCCTGCGCCGCGGCGAAGGCGTCCTCGGCGTCGTCCTCGGACTCCGCCCGCACCGCCAGGACCAGATCGTTGGCCCCCGCCTCGGAGGCGTCGTCGAAGCCCTCCTGCTGCAGGGTCTCCAGGTTGGCGGCGGTGCCCATGACCGCGCTCGCCCACTCCACGCCGTCCTGCTGGCTCATCGAGCGCGACACCGACATCAGACGGGCCGAGTCGACGTACGCGCCCTGGCGGACCTGGACGTGGCGAACGCTCACGGTCTATGTCCCCCCGACCATGCGCGTGCCGTGCTCCCCGTCCAGCGCGGCCAGGACGTGCTCGGCGGAGGTGATGATGGCGACCTCCCCGCCGTTGCGCAGGAACCGGACGGCCGCGGTGACCTTGGGGCCCATGCTGCCCGGCGGGAACTGCCCCTGTGCCAGGTGGGCTTCGGCCTCGTCGATGGACATCTCGTGGACGGGTCGCTGACGGGGGGTGCCGAAGTCCAGCGAGACCTCGTCCTCGTCGGTGATGAGGACCAGCGCGTCGGCCCGCACGGTCGCCGCCAGCCGCTCCGCGACGAGGTCCTTGTCGATGACCGCGTCGACGCCCTCCAGCCGGCCGTCGTCACCCCGGACCACCGGGATGCCGCCGCCCCCGGCCGCGATGACCAGCGTGCCGGCGTCGACGAGCGCACGGACGGCGTCGTCCTCCACGATGTCCAAAGGCTCGGGGGAGGGCACCACCCTGCGCCAACCCCGGCCGGCGTCCTCGACCAGCCGCCAGCCGCGCTCGTCGGCCAGCCGCTTGGCGTCGTCCTCCTCGAAGACCGGCCCGATCGGCTTCGTCGGCTCCTGGAACGCGTCGTCGGAGGCATCCACCAGCACATGCGTCACCAGCGCGAGGGCCTGGACGGGGGACGCGGGGCTGTGGTTGCGCAGGGCGAGCTCCAGCAGCTGGCCGATCTGGCCCTGGGTCATGGCCCCGAGGGCGAACAGCGGCTGGGCGGGGGTGACGTCGACGCCCTGCTCCTGCTGGAGCGCCAGGCTCCCGACCTGGGGGCCGTTGCCGTGCGTCACGACGAGGCGGTCGCCGCGACCCACGAGGTCGGCCACGATCCCGGCCATGCCCTCGGCGTTGGCCAGCTGCTGCTGGAAGGTTCCCGACTGCCCCTCGGGAACCAGCGCGTTGCCGCCGAACGCCAGGACGACGGTGCGCACGGCGCTCAACGGGAGCGGATCGCCAGCCACAGGGCCCTGGCCGGCTGATCGGTCGGGTTGCGCCAACGGTGCGGGCGGTCGGTCCGGAAGTGCAGCGCGTCCCCCCGGCGCAGCGTGAAGGTCTCGTCCTCGACGTCGAACTCGAGCCTGCCGCCAAGGGCGTAGACGAGCTCCTCGCCGGGGTGCTCCATGGGGGCCGGCCCGCTGTCGGCCGCCGGCTCGACGGCGGCCATCGCTCCGGCCAGCAGGAAGCGTCCGTAGGGGCCGCTGACGCTCCGCAGCTCCAGCCCCTTCTTGGAGGTGAACACCGGGCGGCGTCCCCGCGCCGGGACGAGCACCGCCGGCCTGTCGCCGTCCTCGTCCTCCTCGACGAAGTAGGCGACGGAGCGGTTCAGCGCGGCGGCGATCTTCATGAGCGTGGCCACGGTCGGGACCATGCCGTTGCGCTCGAGCTTGTGGATCGCCGCCGCCGACACACGGGCGCGCTGGGCGAGCTGCTGCAGCGACAGTCCCCGCTCCTGGCGCAGCTTGCGGACCTTGGGTCCGATTCCGGCGACGACATCGTCCATGGGCTGGTCCGGCAGCTTTCTATCGCCTGCATAGCCCGAACGGGTCTTGGCAATGCTCCGGTGCGAGGGTAGAGTCCCAGCCATCACTATAGCTGACGACGCTCAGACTATAGTAAACGGGCTGGCCGAGCCGCAAGACATGGGGAGCCGCGTTGCGCATCGTCGTCATCGGGGGAGGAGCGGCCGGCATCGGCGCCGCCGGGGCCGCCAGGCAGACGGCGCGGGATGCCGAGGTCGTCGTCTTCACCGAGTACGAGGACGTCGGATACAGCCCGTGCGGGATCCCCTACGTCCACAGCGGCGAGATCGACGAGTTCGAGGACCTGTTCCTGCAGGACAAGCAGTTCTACCGGGACCAGGGGATCGATGTCCGCTACGAGACGGTCGTCACCAGGATCGACCTCGACCGGCGGGAGGTCCGGCTGCACAGCGGTGACGCCGTCGGCTTCGACCGGCTCGTCATCGCGACCGGCTTCGAGTACGAGACACCCGACGTCCCGGGCAACCACCTGCACGGGCTGCACTACCCCAAGAACATCAGGCGGTCGGCCGAGTTCGACAAGGTGCTCGACGAGGCCAAGGTCGCCGTCGTGACCGACGCCACGCCCCTGGGGGTCGAGATGGCGGGGGCCCTGGCCAAGCGCGGGCTCGAGACGCACCTGGTCGACCCCCACCCGTGGCTGCTCAGCCAGGTCGCGGACCCGGACATCATGCAGCCGGCCGAGGCCTCGCTGGAGGAGCTGGGGGTCACGCTGCACCTGCGCACGACCGTGGAGGCCTTCGTCGGCGAGGAGCGGGTCCACGCCGTGCGGACCTCCGACGGCGAGCTGCCCACCGACGTCGTGGTGCTCTGCCCCCCGAAGCGGGCGAACAACCGCCTGGCGCGGGAGGCCGGCCTGCAGATCGGCTCCACCGGCGGGCTCGTCGTGGACGCGCGGATGGCCACCTCCTCGCCGGGCGTCTTCGCCGCCGGCGAGGCCATCGAGGTGCCCCAGGACGGCACCGGCATCCCCGTCCAGGGGCTGACCGGCAGCCACGCCTACTCGCAGGGCAAGGTCGCCGGGACGAACGCGGCCGGCGGCGGCGGCGCCTACGAGCCGGTCAACGTCCCGTGGGGGCTGGTCGTCGGCAAGTGGTCGGTCGGCGGCGCCGGGTTCGGTGAGAAGCTGGCGACGGCGCTGCGCATACCGCATGTCATGGGCGTGGGTGAGGGCATCTCCCGGGCCCGCTACTACCCCGGCTTCAAGAAGGTCCGCGTGAAGCTGCTGGCCGACCCCCGGACCCACGCGGTCATCGGCGGGCAGCTCGTCGGCGGCGAGGGCATCAAGGAGCGGGCCGACTTCCTGGCGATGGCGGTGAAGAAGCGCATCACCGTCGAGGACCTGGCGTGGATGGAGAACGTCTACGCGCCCCCGATCGGCGCGCTCGTGGAGCCGCTGGCGATCGGCGCGCAGGGTCTGCTGGCCGAGCTCGAGACGGCATGAGGCCCGTCGAGGCGGCCCAGTGGCTGCGGCGCAACTCCGAGCGGTCGCTGATGGACGCCGCCGAGGAGGACCTCGCGCGCCGGTACCTGGGACGTGGCGGGCCGGCCGTGCGCCGGCGGCCGGCCGCGCTGTTCTGGCGACGCGTGTTCGTGCCCGTCTACCGGGCGCTGCCGTGGGGTATTCGCCACACCGCCCTTCGCGCCATGCCGGGAAGCCACCGCCGGCGCTGGGGGTGACGCCGGCACGAGTCCCAGTCGAGCCGCAGGAGCAGAAGCGAGGAAGGGAGACCGCAGATGGTCGACATTGTTGGTGAGAGGGTGCAGCCCGGCGACGCGATCGTCGACTACGAAGAGAAGGTGTTCCCCGATCACCAGGCCGAGGAGGGGGAGAAGGCCTACATCTTCATGCACACCGTGCCCTTCGAGGGCTCGGTCGGCCTGGTGAACATGCTCACGGCCACCCGCGTCAACCGGAAGGGCTTCGACACCCACCTGGTCCTGTACGGGCCGGGGTCCTTGATGGCGTCGGCCACGCGGGGCTTCCCCAAGGTGGGCGACGAGGCGTTCCCGGGCGCCCTGGCCTACAACAACCAGCTCAAGACCTTCATGGACGAGGGCGGCCACGTCTACGCCTGCCGCTTCTCGGCCGCCATGCTCTACGGCATGCGCGAGGTCGACATGCTGGAGGGGGTCAGGCCCATCAGCCCGCTGGACGTCCTCGACGCCGCCCTCACGGCCAAGCGCGCGAACGCCCTGATGCTCCAGACCTGGACCATCTGACGGCGGGCGGGCCGGCCGCGTCGGACCCCGGCCGTGGGCGAGCGGCTGCCCGAGCTCGTCCGCCGCTGGCGGGCCGCCGAGGAGCGCCTGTACACGGTGGTGATGGTCGTCCCGGAGCACTACGAGCGGCGCATCCGCCTCGTCCGCGCCGTCGCCGACGAGCTGCGGTCGAGCTCGACGCCCGAGGAGCTGGCGGCGGCGTACCCGCGGGCGCCGGACCTGGTCGCGACCGCCTCCCGGCGGCTCGGCCTGCTCCCCGAGGACGTCGGGGACGTCGAGCTCGTGGCAGGCGCCGCCTTCAGCCTGCGCTACGGCGAGGTGCTGGAGGAGACCCACCGCGATCGGGCCGCCCGCCGTGCCCGCACCGCGAGGGAGGCCGGGCACGAGTGGGTCGTGCTGTACGAGACGGGAAGCCCCGAGACCGGGCTGTTGGCCCCCTACCGACGGCTCGAGATGCACCTGCCCGACGGGCTGGGCCTGCATGTCTTCGTCGAGCCGCACCCGGAGACCATGAGGGCCGTGTACGGCGTCGAGGCCGTCCAGCTCGACCCCGCCTCCGGGGACTGGGTCGCGGACTCAAGGCTGCCGGCGCAGCGGCAGACCTTCGCCGCCCGGGAGCCGTGGGTGGAGGCGGTCGCGGACCGCAGGCGGCGGTACGGGAACTCGGCGGCCTCGCGAGGCGAGCGGGGACCGTGAGGGACACGCAACCGGAAAGGCACGGAAGATGGCACAGGAACGGCTTTCCAGGACCGTCATCGACGCCCACAGCCACATCGGCGAGCTCCCGCCGTTCGCCTTCTACGACCTGGAGGAGCCGGTCAAGCCGACCGTCTACGACTTCCCCGGCACGGGCGAGTACGTCGCGCACATGGACCGGCTGGGCGTCGAGCGCGCGCTCGTCCTGCCCAACTACGGCGTCCCCGACCAGGGACACCCCTTCTCGCTGAACTCAGTCGTCCTCGACGCAGTCGGCTCGGTCGACCGCCTCCGCGGCGGCCTGTGGGTCTCGTTCCTGCCCCAGAACAAGGAGATGACGCTCGAGTCCCTGCGCAACGCCGGCGAGGAGGGGATCGTCGCGCTGAAGACCACCTTCCTTCTGGGGGGGACGCCCAACCCGGAGGACTGGGACGACGACACCGCCGAGATCGTCGACGCCTGCTTCGACGCGGCCGAGGAGCACGACCTGGTCTTCCACTTCCACACCAGCCCCGGTGGCTCCTCGGACATCACCAACTTCATCCCGTTGATCGAGCGCTACGGCAAGCGGGTGAAGATCTACCTCGTGCACTTCGGCGGCGGCGTGAGCGGCCACATCAGACTCGTCCCGAAGTTCCTGGACTGGGTCGAGCAGGGCTACCGGGTCTACACGGACACGACCTGGTCCGTCGGGTTCGGCGCGCGCTGGCTGATGACCGAGATCGAGAACCGCGGAGTGGGCCAGGACCGCGTGCTGTTCGCGTCCGACGAGCCGTGGAGCGACTTCTGGAGCGAGTACCACAAGATCGTCGGGGCGCCGGTGGGCGACGAGCTCAAGGACCGCATCCTGCACACCAACTTCGAGGAGCTGTATGGCCACGCGTGGTGACGCCATGGGCCGGCACGACCGGGGCCTCGGGTCGGTGCTGTCGGAGCTGCAGAGCTACGGCGCCCGGGTGGAGCGGGGGGTCGGGGGCCGCCGCTCGGGCGCCGGGCCGGCCGACGCGGGGATGATCTGGGTCGAGGACACGCCGGTCACCTTCCCCTTCACCGCCGAGTACGTGACCGACTCCCCGTTCGTCCTGCGGGAGGGCGACGACGGGTGGGAGCTGCTGCGCGACGGGCAGCGCGTCGCCGCCGCCACGGTCCCGCCCCGGCCCAGGATCTACGACCTGCAGACCGCCGACGGTGTCCCGTACTGGCAGATCGCGCTGCTGCACCTGGACTCCCTGGCCAGCACGGTCATCCAGACCTGCATGCACTGGGGGACCGACGACCAGTGCACGTTCTGCGGGATCGAACTGTCGCTGGAGGCGGGCGCCACCATCCCGGTGAAGCGCCCCGAGCAGCTCGCGGAGGTGGCGGTCGCCGCCCGGGACCTGGACGGGGCGGTCGACGTGACCCTCACCACCGGCACGACCCGCGGGGCGGACAAGGGGGCGCTGTACCTCGGCCGGTGCGCCAGGGCCATCAAGGAGGCCAGCGGGCTGCCCGTGCAGGCGCAGTTCGAGCCCCCCGACGACCTCGGGGTCCTCGAGACGGTCAAGCGGATGGGCGTGGACGTCGTCGGGATGCACGTCGAGTCGTTCGACGAGGACGTGCTCGCCCGCGTCGCGCCGCCGAAGGCCAGGACGGGGATCGACGGGTACTTCCGCGCGTGGGAGCGCGCGGTGGAGGTCTTCGGCAAGGGGCAGGTCTCCACGTACGTGATCCTCGGAATGGGCGAGGACCCCGACACGACCGTCGACGCCTGCAAGCGGGCCGTCGACATCGGCGTCTACCCCTTCGTGGTCCCGCTGCGCCCCGTGCCGGGCAGCCTCATGGACGGCTGGCTGCCCCCGGAGCCGGAGTACGTCGAGTCGCTGTACCGGCGGATCGGTCCCTACGTCGTGAGCCGGGGAGTCGGCTCGTGGAACGTCACCGCCGGCTGCGCCCGCTGTCAGGCCTGCTCCGCCCTCAGCGCCTTCGAGGAGACCGGTGATGACGTCGCGGCTCGTCAGCTGCCCGTCCTCCAGGCCGACTGAGGAGCGGCGCACGCTCCTCGGCCCAGCCCGCGGGTCCGGCCGCGCCGGGCGGCGCGGCCTGGTCACCGCGCGCCTGGCGGTGACCGCCGCCGAGGTCGACCTGCACCACGACATCCGGTGCGAGGTGTTCGTCCGCGAGCAGCGCTTCTTCCACCCCACCGACCGCGACGCGCGCGACGACGACCCCGAGACCCTGCACGCGCTGGGCTTCCACGACTCGGTGCCCGCAGGGGCCGTGCGGCTGTACCCGCTGGACGAGGCGGGGGTGTGGAGGGGCGACCGCCTCGCGGTCCTGCCCGCCCACCGCAGGCACCGGGTCGGGGCGCCGCTGGTGCGTTTCGCGGTGCGGGCCGCCGGCGAGCGCGGCGGCGACCTGATGGTCGCCCACGTCCAGCCGCAGAACGCCGACTTCTTCGAGCGCCTGGGATGGCGCCGCGTGGGGCGGCCGATCGAGTACGTCGGGCACGTGCACCAGCGGATGGCCATCGACCTGCGGCCGGCGGGGGACGGCGCTGGCTAGCCCCGCGCACCGGCTGGGCCGCTCACGCCGTCCCCCGCCCGAGGCGGGTCACGGCGTGCAGGGTCTGGTCCAACAGCACCGCCTCCTCGCCGCCCAGGCGCACGCGCAGTGCGCCGGAGTCGTCCAGGACGCCGACGGCCCGGCAGACCAGCCCGCGTTCCTCGAAGGCGCGAACGCACCCGCCCTGTCGGCCCGGCGGGGCGCACAGCAGGAACCCGAAGGCGGGGAAGACCGCCGTCCACGTCGGCAGCGGCACGTCGGCGGGGCGCGGCACGGCGTCCAGGTCCAGGGCGACGCCCACCCCGGTCGGCTCCAGCAGCATGGCCAGCGACCCCAGCAGGCCGGCCATGCTCACGTCCTTGGCCGCCACGCAGTCCCCCGCCTCGGCGAGCCGGGCCAGCAGCTCGACGTCGCCGGGCAGCCGCCCCCCGCGCTCGCGGTAGGAGGCGAAGAAGGGGAAGTCCGGGCGCAGGCGGCCCTGCAGGCAGTAGCCCGTGAGCAGGGTCTGCCCCGGGACGGCGTTCCTGGCCGACAGCGGGGCGACGGCCGTGCCCAGGGCGAAGGCGGACACGGCCGGGGGGCCGTCACGCACCGTCAGGTGGCCCCCCAGCACGGGCACGTCGTAGAGCCTCGAGCCCAGGCGCAGGCCCTCCAGGACGCGGCGGGCCGTGGTCTCGGCACCCACCACGGTGTCCACGAGGCCCAGGCACCGGCCTCCCATGGCGGCGACGTCGTTGACGTTGGCCAGGACGGCCGCCACCCCGGCGCCGAACGGGTCGGCCTGGACGAACGGCGGCCAGATCGCCTCCCCGGCGGCGAGCAGCAGGCGCCCGTCGGACTCGACGACCGCGGTGTCGTCACCGGGGCCCGCGAGCCAGTCGGTGGGGCCCAGCGCGTCGGCCACCATCCCCAGCGCGGACTTGGCGCGCAGCCCGGGATGCTCCCGGAAGCCTCGGACCAGCTCGTCCAGCTCGGCGCTCAGGGACCGGCTCACGGTCCGGGGTCACGCATGGGGGGCGGGCGGCTCGGTGACCGCGTACTCCAGCTCCGGCGACCGGGCGAGGGTGTTGGAGATGTAGCAGTACCGCCTCGCCGCGTGCACGAGATCGTCGAGCTCGTCGCGGGGATGGCTGGACTGGACCTCGACGCGCAGGCGCCCGAACCGCGCCCCGTCGTACTCCCCCTCGACGTGGACGGCGAGGTCGCACAGCTCCAGCTCGCGCGTCCGGGCCGCATGCGCGACCGCCATGGCGAAGCACGACGCCAGCGAGCACAGCAGCAGCTCGGTTGGCGTCGGCCCGGTGTCCGTCCCCCCGGCCCCGGGTGGCTCGTCCGCCAGCAGCTCGAACTGCCGGACGGACATCCGGCACCGGTAGCCCTCGTCCCAGGAGGCGGTGATCCGCATGGCATCCGAGTCTAGGTCCGCCGACCGCGAGGACGGATCGCCCGAGCCCTCGCTGCCAGGGGAGATCGCGGTCGTCAACGTCGGGCTGGCGGCGCTGGCCGAGGCGGTCAGCGCCCAGGGCGCCGCGGTGGTCGACCTGGAGTGGCAGGTGCCGGCCTCCGGGGACGAGCAGCGGGTGGCCGCCCTGACCCGCCTGCACGGCCGGCACGGTGACCGGATCGAGGAGGCCAACCGCGAGGTCGTGCGCCGCCTTGACGAGGCCACGCCGGTCGTCGGCCGCGTCGCCCCGGCGCTGCAGGTCGTCCCGGGCATGCACGAGCGCACCGTCCTGCACTCCGGACCGCCGTTGCCCTGGGAGGACTTCTGCGGCCCCCTGCGCCGCTCGGTGCGCGCCACGGTGATGGCCGAGGGCTGGGCGTCGGACCGCGACCAGGCCGACGAGCGGGTGGCCCGCGGCGACGTCCGGCTGGAGTCCGCCAACCCCCACGCCACCGTCCTGCCGATGGCCGGCTCGCTCGGCCCGTCGGCCCCCGTGTTCGTCGTCGACAACCCCGAGGGTGGCAACCAGGCGTACACCGGCATCAACCAGGGACCCGGGAAGGTCCCCTGGATGGGTGCCGACGAGCCCGAGTCGGTCGAGCGGCTCGTCTGGCTCAGCGAGGTCGCCGGCCCGCTGCTCGACGCTGTGCTGGACCCCGACGACCCGCTGGACGTCTTCGCGCTCGTCGCCCAGGGTCTGGCGATGGGCGACGACGCGCACATGCGCAGCCAGGCGACGACGAACCTGCTGCTGCGGGACTGGCTGCCCCGCCTCGCGGGGCTGGAGGACCCGAGGCGGGTGGAGCTCGCGCGCTTTTTGTCGGCGAACCACCTGTTCTTCCTGAACCTGTCGATGGCCGCGGCGAAGGCGGCCGCCGACTGGGCGGCGCAGGTCGCCGGCTCCAGCCTGGTGGTCGGGATGTCACGGAACGGGACGACGTTCGGGATCCGCCTCGCCGGCATGCCCGACCGGTGGTTCGTCACAGACGCGCCCGAGGTCGGCAATGCCCTGTACCACGCGGACTACGGCCCGGAGGACGGCGCCCCGGACATCGGCGACAGCGCGGTCCTCGAGCTGGTCGGGCTCGGCGGCGCCGCGGCGGCGGCGTCCCCGGCCATCGCCAGCTTCCTGGGGGGCACGATGGCCGAGGCGGTCGCCGTCACCGAGGACGTGCAGCGGGTGTCAGTCGGGCGCAGCGGCCGCTTCCAGCTGCCCTTCCGGGAC
The DNA here is from genome assembly GCA_019347785.1 of Actinomycetota bacterium. Classification (GTDB taxonomy): domain Bacteria; phylum Actinomycetota; class Nitriliruptoria; order Euzebyales; family Egibacteraceae; genus JAHWKQ01. Next base: position 6,076 of record JAHWKQ010000023.1, on the reverse strand, counting down.
TTCCGCGGCTCGCCCGTCGGGGTGGACGTCCGCAGGGTCGTCGAGCTGGAGGTCACCCCCTCGATCAACACCGGCATCCTGCACGCGCACGAGCCGCTGGGCCAGGTCGGAGCGGGCGTCGCCGAGGCGCCGCTGGCCTGCTTCCACGAGGCGCTGCTCGCCCTGGACGAGGC
>JAHWKQ010000023.1:0-5803 GCA_019347785.1 Actinomycetota bacterium | reverse complement strand
TGGCCATCATCCGCGGTCTGGGCTACCGTTGGAGCAGAGGCCACGAGCGTTGTCCGATCCCCAACGACAAGGCCTCGACAGCCGGGCGGCAGGCGGCTGGGAATCCCGAGCGACACCGCGGAGGACCGTTCCATGCGCGAGTACCTGCAACGGCACACGAACCCGCCCGTGTTCGTCGTCTCGGCGCTCGTCGTCGTCGCGTTCCTGGCGGCGGGCGTGCTCTTCACCGGCGTCACCGGCGCGGCGGCGACCGCCGTGCAGGGCTTCATCACCACCTACTTCGGCTGGTTCTACATCCTCGGGGTGAGCTTCCTGCTGGTCTTCGTGCTGGCGCTGCTCCCCACCGGCTACGCGCGCGTCCGGCTCGGCCCCGACGACAGCCGGCCGGAGTTCAGCACGACCGCCTGGTTCGCCATGCTGTTCACCGCGGGGATGGGAATCGGGCTCGTGTACTTCGGCGTGGCCGAGCCCATGGCGCACTTCGCCAGCCCCCCGGTCGGCCAGGGCGGCACCGGCGAGGCTGCCCGGCAGGCGATGAACCTGACCTTCTTCCACTGGGGCCTGCATCCCTGGGCGGTCTACATCGTGCTGGGGCTGGCGCTGGCCTACTTCGGGTTCCGCCGTGGACTCCCGCTGAAGCCCGCCGCCGCCTTTCACCCGTTGCTGGGCGACCGCATCAACGGGCCCATCGGCCACACGGTCGACATCCTGGCCGTGTTCGGCACGCTGTTCGGGCTGGCGACGTCGCTGGGAATCGGCGCCCAGCAGATCAACGCCGGCCTCGCCTCCCTGTTCGGCGTGGCCAACACCACCGGGATGCAGATCCTGCTGGTCGCGCTGGTCACGGCCGTCGCGGTGACGTCGGTGATGCTGGGCCTAGACAAGGGGATCCGGCGCCTGGCTCTGGCCAACATGTGGCTCGTGGTGGCCCTGACCGTGTTCGTCTTCGCCGTCGGTCCCACCCTGTTCGTCCTGGACTCGTTCGGCGGCAACGTCGGCTACTACCTGCAGAACCTCGTCGGCACGAGCTTCAACATGTTCACCCTGTCCGAGTCCGGCCAGGAGTGGCAGGCCGGATGGACGCTGTTCTACTGGGGCTGGTGGATCTCCTGGTCGCCGTTCGTGGGCATGTTCATCGCCCGCATCTCCTACGGGCGGACCATCCGTGAGTTCATCCTGGGGACGATGTTCGCCCCGGTGGGCGCCTCGTTCGTGTGGTTCACGGTGTTCGGGGAGACCGCACTGCACTCCGAGCTCTTCGGCCCGGGCGGCATCGCCGACGCCGGCACCAGCAACGCCCTGTTCGCCCTGCTGCGCCAGTTGCCCGTCGGCGGCATCCTCAGCGTCGGGGCCTCGGTCCTGGCCATCGTCGTCGTCGTCCTGTTCTTCGCGACGTCGTCGGACTCCGGGTCGCTGGTCGTCGACATGCTCACCAACGGCGGCGACCCCGACCCGGTGCGGGGCCAGCGGCTGTTCTGGGCCGTCACCGAGGGCGCCGTCGCCTCGGTGCTGCTGCTCGTCGGGGGGCTGACGGCCCTGCAGACGGCCTCGATCACCGCCGGCCTGCCCTTCCTCGTCGTGCTGCTGGTGATGTGCTACTCGCTCACCAGGGGGCTGCGACAGGAGCGACTCGCGAGCCTGGCGCCGGAGCCGGGCGCGGACGTGGAGCCGGGCGTCCGCCGGCGGCGGCCCGAGCCGGCCAAGGCGCCAAGCACCTGACGTCACCTGTCTGGAGGCCGAGCGTGCCCGCCACCACGGAACGCCTGATGCTGCACGAGATGTTCGCCCGGCAGGCGCGACGGACGCCGCACGCCGAGGCCGTCGTCGATCGCGAGCGGTCGCTGTCATACGACCAGGTCGCCCGCCGGACGCGGGGTCTGGCCGGATGGCTCCGCGGACAGGGCGTCGGCGCCGACGAGTCCGTCGGCGTCCTGATGGACAAGTCCGCCGACTCCGTCGTCGCGTTGCTCGGGGCGCTCGAGGCCGGGGGCGCCTTTCTCCCCCTGGAGCTGGCCTACCCCGACGCCCTGCTGGCCGAGGTGCTCGCCGACGCCTCCCCCCCGGTCGTGCTGACCCAGACGCACCTCGCGTCGCGCCTTCCCGAGGCGCAGGCCCGGCTGTGCCTGGACGAGGAGCCGGGGCCGTGGGCGGACGGCGGCGCCGCCGGGGACGGCGGGCCGGACGGGGCGCCGTCCTCGGCCGACCCCGAGCGGCTGGGCTTCGTCGTCTACTCGTCGGGCACGACCGGCCGGCCGAAGGGCATCGCCAACCCGCACCGGGCGGCCGTCGCGTCCTACCGCTGGCGCTGGGGCGTCAGCGACCAGCGCCCCGGCGACCGCGTCGGCTGCAACGTGTTCTTCATCTGGGAGGTGCTGCGGCCGCTGCTGCGGGGGGCGACCTCGGTGGTCATCCCCGACGAGGTGATCTATGACCCGGTCGCGCTCGTCGACTTCCTGCGACGCTGGCGCGTGAGCGAGACCCTCATGACCCCCTCGCTGCTGGAGGCGGTGCTGAACGCGCACGGCGCGGAGCTCGGCGAGCGCCTCGAGGAGCTGCGGGTGCTGTGGCTCAACGGCGAGGTGGTGACCAAGACCCTGGCGCGCCGGGCGCTGGCCGCCCTGCCGCGTACCCGTGTGCTCAACGTCTACAGCATCTCCGAGGCCCACGAGGTCGCGGCGGGCGACCTGCGGGAGCTGGTCGACCATCCCTCCGCGGCCCACTGCCCCGTGGGCCGGCCCCTGGACCCGGACGGGCTGTACGTGCTGGACGAGCGGGGGCGGCGAGTCCCCGACGGAGAGCCGGGGGAGCTGTTCGTCGGCGGGCCGTGCCTGGCACGCGGCTACGTCAAGCGCCCCGGGCTGACCTCCGAGCGCTTCGTGGACGACCCCTTCCGTCCCGGCGCCAGGATGTACCGCAGCGGCGACAGGGCACGGTTGTTGCCCGGCGGCGTCCTCGAGGTCCTCGGCCGCACGAACTTCATGGTCAAGATCCGCGGCTACAGCGTCGAGCTGGGGGCGGTCGAGGCCGCCATCGAGCAGTCGCTGCCCGTGCGGGGCTGCGTCGTCGTGGCCGAGGGCGAGGAGGGACAGCGCAAGCGGCTGGTCGCCTACGTCGTGCCCACGCCGGAGGGCGACGGCGACGGCTGGCGGATCGACCGCGCGACCGGCCGCAGCCCGTCCATCCGCCGGCGCCTGCTGCAGCGGCTGCCGCACTACATGGTCCCGTCGGTGTACGTCCGGCTGGACGCCCTGCCGCTGCAGCCCACCACCGGCAAGGTCGACCGACAGCGCCTCCCGCCGCCGCCCGACCGCGCCGGGTCCGGGGCCGCCGTCGACCGCCCGCGCACGCTGCCGGCCGAGGCGCCGCGCGAGGACAGGCGGGCGCTGCTGGTCGACATCTGGGGGGAGGTCCTCGAGCTGGACGAAGGGGACGTCGCCGTCGACGACGACTTCTTCGACGTCGGCGGGGACTCACTGGCCGCGGCGGAGCTCGCCACGCGGGTCGACGCCGCCTTCGGTGTGCACCTGCCCGTGGGCGCGCTGCTGGAGCACCCCACCGTGACGGGCATGCTCGACGCGGTCGAGGCGCGCCGGGGCGACACCGACCATCTCCCGGCCCGTGACGGGAAACCGGATCTGCGGGCCGAGGCCACGCTGGACCCGGACATCGTCCCGGAACGGCCCGGGCCGCCACGGACGCTGCGGGATGCCCGGCACGTCCTTCTCACCGGCGCGACCGGCTTCCTGGGGACGTTCCTGCTCGACGCCCTGCTGTCGCGGACCGGCGCGACCGTTCACTGCCTGGTGCGCGCGGGCCAGGCCGACCCGATCGAGGCGGTCCGGGCCGGCTTGCGCCGGCACGGGCTGGCGGGGTCGCTGGACGCCACCCGGATCGTCCCGGTGCCGGGCGACCTGGAGGCGCCGCTGCTGGGTCTGACCGACGACGCGTTCGCCGACCTGGCCCGGCGCGTGGACCTGGTCGTCCACGTCGCCGCCCGGGTGAACCTCGTGTACCCGTACCGGTTGCTGCGGCCCGCCAACGTCTCGGGCACCCGTGAGGTGCTCCGGCTGGCCTGCCGGGAGACGGCCACGCCGATGGTCCACGTATCGACCAACGGGATCTTTCCGCCCGACGGCCGCCGCTGTCTGGAGGACACCGACCTGGACACGCTGGTCGACGCGCGCGCGGACGGCTACGGCCAGTCGAAATGGGTGGCCGAGAAGCTGGTCGCCGAGGCCGCCGGTCGCGGACTGCCGACGTGCGTGCTCCGTCCCGGCAACATCGCCGGGCACAGCCGCAGCGGCTCGTTCAACCCGCGGGACTTCCTCGGCGCGCTGCTGGCCGAGTCGGTGCGGGTAGGGGCCGCCCCCCGGATCGAGGGGTGGCGGCTGGAGATGACCCCGGTCGACGTCGTCTGCGACGCGCTCCTGCGTATCGCGGGCACGCCGGACCCGTACGGGGCGGTGTTCCATCTGGCCGAGCCCGACCCGGTGCCGGCGGACACGGTGTTCGACTGGCTGGAGGAAATGGGCTACGGGCTGGAGCGGCTGCCGTATCCGCGGTGGGTGGAGGCGTGGCGCTCGGCGCCGCTCGAGGACGCGGACGGCCAGGATGCCCTGGGCGGGGTGCTGCGGACCGCCGCGCCCGACGGGAACGAGCTGTGGGACGGCAACATCCACGACGACCGCAACACGCGCCGTGCGCTGGGCGCCCACGCCGTGCGGCGACCCGCCCTCGACCCGGCCGTGCTGCGGACCTACATGCGCTCGTTCGCGCGGGCGGGCCTGATCGGTGAGCCGTCGGCGTCCACGGGGCGAGCAGGCGGTGGGTGACCGCCGCGAGTCGCTGCGCGGCCGCGTCGCGGTGGTCACGGGCGCGTCGAGCGGCATCGGGGCGGCGGTGGCCCGTGCCCTCGCGGACGAGGGCGTCGGCCTCGCGCTGGCGGCCCGACGCGCCGACGCCCTGCGGGAGGTCCGGGACGGGCTCGGTGGTGGGCCCGACAGCATCGCCGTGCCGACCGATGTCACCGACCGCGAGCAGGTCGAGGCGCTGGTGGCACGCGCGGAGGCCGAACTGGGCCCGGTCGACGTCCTCGTGAACTGCGCCGGCGTCATGTACTACACGCTGATGCGCAACCTGCACGAGGACGACTGGCGGCGCACCGTCGACGTGAACTGCACGGGCCTGCTGCACTGCCTCGCCGCCGTGCTGCCCGGCATGCTCGAGCGGGGGCGGGGACACATCCTGACCATCTCGTCGGACGCCGGCCGGACGGTGTTCCCCGGACTGGCGGTGTACTCGGGCACCAAGTTCTTCGTCGAGGCGGTCTGCCGGGGGCTGCGTCTGGAGACGGCCGGCACCGGGCTGAGGGTCACCACCGTGCAGCCGGGCAACGTCGCCACCGGCCTGGCCGGGCACAGCCACGACGAGGAGGCCCTGGCCGCCTACGGCCGGCCCAGCGGGGCGCGGGTGCTGGACCCCGACGACGTCGCGGCCGCGGTGGTGTACGCGCTGGCCCAGCCCGCCCACGTGGCGGTCAACGAGGTCCTGGTCGAGCCTCGCGACGAGCCGGCGTAGCCGCCGAGGCCCTGCAAGCTGCGTTCCGGCCCGGCCGCCGGCGGCGAGCAGGCGCTCTAGGCGTTGGGCCCGGCGGACAGACGAAGACCTGAACCTTCTGCGACGGATGTGTCGCGAAGGGTTCAACCTTGGGGGGCGTCGTCGCAGCGGGCCGGGCCGCTCACGGCCGGGCGGTGATGAGCCTCTCGTGGCCGGTACGGCCGGCGGCATCCGCCCCGGCCGGGAA
>JAHWKQ010000176.1 GCA_019347785.1 Actinomycetota bacterium | reverse complement strand
CGGTGATGAGCCTCTCGTGGCCGGTACGGCCGGCGGCATCCGCCCCGGCCGGGAAAACCCGGTCGCGGCCGGCGGCTTTGGCCGCGTACAGCGCCTGGTCGGCGGCCCGGTACAGCGCGCGCAGGTTCCCCCCGTCGATCCGGTACTGCGCGACCCCGGCGCTGAAGCAGACCCCGAAGCGCCCGCCGCCCCACGGTGAGAACCGCTGGCGCCGGACGGTCTCCGAAAAGCCCTCCAGCCTGGCCACGGCCTCCTCCCGGGACAGCCCGTACATCACGACCATGAACTCCTCGCCGCCCCAGCGAGCGACGACGTCGGCCCCGCGGAACGTCTGCAGCAGCAGGTCGCCGAGCCGGCCGAGCACGTCGTCTCCGGCGGCGTGTCCGTGCACGTCGTTGACCTGCTTGAAGCCGTCGAGGTCGAGCAGCCCCAGCGACAGCGGCTGGTCGAAGTCCTCGGCCATGGCCAGCAGCTGCCGCAGGGGCCTGGTGGAGCCGCGCCGGTTCAACACGCCCGTGAGCGGGTCGATCTCGGCCATGCGCCGGTGCAGCGAGGCGCGCTCGAGGCGGTTGGTGACCCGCACGACCAGCTCCGGGCCGATCAGCGGCTTGGTGACGTAGTCGTCCGCGCCGGCGGCGAACACCCGCTGCACCGTCCGCGCGTCGGTGCCGGCGGTCAGGAACAGCACCGACAGGTCCGCCCACGCCGGGTCGTTGCGCACGGCCCGGCACAGTTCCACGCCGGTGAGGACGGGCATGTCGACGTCGAGCACCAGCAGGTCGGGCGACGCGGCGCGCAGCGCCTCGGGGAAATCGAGCGGGTCCGACAGGACGACCAGCCGCAGGTCGATCGGCTCCAGCACGGCGCGCAGCGCCTCCAGCACGGCGGCGTCGTCGTCCACAGCCAGCACGGTCGGCGTGGTGGCCCGGACGGACTCGAGGACCTGCAATGCGGCCTGCACCACCTTGTCGGGGGGCAGCGACGTGTCCAGGAACCCCCGCGCACCCCGCCGGGCGGCCTCCAGCCGGGCCTGTCCGGCTTCGGGGGACGTCAGCACGAGGACGGGCAGCGGCGGGGTGCGCGTCCCGAGGTCGTCGAGCAGGCGGAGCCCCTCGTCGGTGCGCTCGCCCCGACTGAGGTCGACGACGACCACGTCCGGGCGCCTGGTGGCGACCGACGTCAGGGCGGCGTCCGTCCCGGCGACGGACTCGGCGCGCGCGCCGGCGACGGCCGCGGCGGCGGTGATGCGCTCGGCCTGCTCGGGGTCGCCGCAGCCGGAGACGAGCAGCAGGAGGGCGGGCGCCCCGTCCGGGCCGGGGCCCGGGGACACCGTCGGCCCGTCGGCGAGCTCACGGTGCAGCTCGGCGACGAGCGGGCCCAGCGCGGCGGCGCGGGACGCGTCGAGGCCGTCGCCGGCCGCCAGGCCGGGCTCCAGGCGGGCGGCCAGCTCCGACGCCCGGTGGAAGCCGAAGGTCCCGGCGGAGCCGGTGACCTTGTGCGCCGCCCGCTCGGCGTCGCGTCGCTTCGCCTCGTCGAGCACGCCGGTCCGCATGGCCGCGACCGCCTCCGCCACCGTGTCCACGTGGCCGACGACGGTGGGGGCCACCCGCTCCCAGACGGCGCCCACCGCGGCGCGGACCGGCTCCTGGCCGTCGTCGCCCGGGGCCCTGGAGGGCTCGGGTGGCGCCAGCCCCAGGGGGGCGGCCACCTGCACGGCCAGCTCCTCACGGTCGAGGGGATGGAACAGGAGCCGGCTGACGCCCAGCTCGCGTATGAGCTCCCGGCGGGTCGCCCAGGCCGGATCCTCGGGTTCGGTGCAGCAGACCACCGGTGGCGGGGACGACCGGTCGCCTCGACGCACCAGACGGACGATCTCGGCCCAGGGCGCGGACGCCGACCCGGCCAGGCGGGTGTCGACGACCAGCAGGTCCCAATCGGCGCGCAACTCGTCCCGTGCCGCGGGGCAGGTGTCCACGCAGCGCACCACCACGTCATCGAGACGCTGGGACAGCCAGCCCCCGAGCCCCGGCGTCAGCCCTGCCAGCAGGATCCGGGCGGTCACGCCGGCCAGCCCAGCGTCCGCGCCACCGTGTCCGCCAGCCGGACCGGGTCGAAGGGCTTGGCCTGCACGCTGGCCACCCCGAGCTGCTCGAACCGACGCCGCTCGGAGCCCTGCATCTTCGCTGTCAGCAGGATGACCGGGATGTGGCGGGTGGCCCCGTTGCCCTGCAGCCGGGCGAAGGTGGTCGGGCCGTCCATCTCCGGCATCATCACGTCGAGCAGGATGGCGTCGGGCTGCTCCGCCTCGGCGAGCGCGATGCCGTCAGGGCCGTTGCCGGCGGTCAGCACGTCCCAGCCGGCGACCAGTTCCAGACTGGCCCGGGCCACCTCCCGGATGTGCTCCTCGTCGTCGATGACGAGCACGCGGCGCCCCCCGGTCACTGCGGCACGCCCGTCCCGGAGGGCACGAGCCGGTCGAGCATGCCGATGACCTGGCGCTCGAACTGCTCGGGCGGGGTGCGGCTCTTGGTGAAGACCGCTGTGGCGCCCAGTCGCAGCCGGCGACGCTCCGACTCGTCGAGATCACGGGCGGTGTAGACGACGAGGGGCATCCGCCGGAAGTAGGGCCCGAGGCGCAGCTCGTCGACGACGTCGAACCCGTCGCCGTCGGGCAGTCCCAGGTCCAGGACGAGCAGGTCGGGCAGGGCCTCCTGGCACAGCGCCACGGCCTCCCGGCCCGTGGCGGCGTGGCGGGCCCGCAGTCCGTGGCGCGTGAACATCTCGGTCAGCATGTGGGCCAGGTCCTCGTCGTCCTCGACGACGACCACCTCCGGCGGCCCTTCCCGCCCGGCGACGGCCCGGTCCAGCGCCCGCAGCAGCGCCGCGTCCTGCATCGGCTTGTCCACCCATGAGACGAAGGAGGCGGGCGCCGGTCCGGCCTGCCGCTGCGACAGCACGCTCAGGATCACGATGGGGATGTCAGCGGTGGACGGGCGCCGCTTGAGGGTGGCGGCGACCTCCCAGCCGCTCATACCGGGCATCAGCAGGTCCAGGACGATGGCCGCAGGCCGTGCAGTGCCGGCCAGGTCGACGGCCTCCTGGCCGGTCGCCGCGGGCAGTACCCGGTAGCCGTGACGGGTCAGCAGCGCCCCGACCACCTCGCGCACAGAAGGGTCGTCGTCGCACACCAGGACCACCGCGCCGTCTTGCGTGGGGGCCGGCTCGAATGGCTGCGCCTCCCGGGTGCCGTCCGACACCGGCAGTGTGAACGAGAAGGTGCTGCCCTGGCCGGGAGTGCTCTCGACCCAGATCCGCCCGCCATGCTGGGACACGATGGTGCGGCAGATCGCCAGCCCCAGCCCGGTGCCGCCTTTGTCACGCGAGTCCGTGGCGTCGACCTGCTGGAAGCGCCCGAAGATCGTCTCGAGCTTGGCCGGGGGGATGCCACGCCCGCGGTCGGTGACGCGGAACAGGACGTCTCCCCCCTCGCGCTGGGCGGTCAGGGACACGCTGGCGCCTGAGGGCGAGAATTTCACCGCGTTGCTGAGCAGGTTGGTCAGCGTCTGGATGACCCGGTCCGAGTCGGCCCAGACGGGGGCCGGGTAGGGCACGGTGACCAGCTCCACTCCGGCCTGGTTCGCCATGGGCTGCATCGCCTCGGTGGCGTGGGCCATCAGCTCTCCGGCGTCGGCCACCGTGGGGTTGAGGCTGACCCGGCCGGAGTCCATCCGCTCGATGTCGAGGATGTCGTTGATGAGCCGGATCAGCCGGTCGGTGTTGGAGACGGCGATCTCCACCATGCGCCGGCCCTTGTCGGGCAGCGGCCCCAGCGCGCCGCTGGCGAGCAGGCCCAGCGCTCCATGGACCGACGTCAAGGGGGTTCGCAGCTCGTGGTTGACGACCGACAGGAACTCGTCCTTGATCCGTTCCATGTGGCGGCGCTCGCTGATGTCGACCATCAGCCCGGACATCCGTGCGATGACCAGCAGGAACATCAGGCCCGAGACGGCGGCCAGGATGGGCACCTCGTGCTGGCCGACCTGCGGAAAGGAGAGGATGGCCGGGGGCACGAGCGCGGCGGCGGCGAGGAAGGCCAGGCGCCAGCGGGTGAGCAAGGGCTCGACCTCGCGCGCCGGCTGCGACAGCTCCCGCATCGACGGGTGCAGGGCCGCCGCCCCCAGCAGCGCGTAGAAGATGAGCCACCCGGCGAAGTACCAGCTGCCGTACGTGAACCCGCCCCGCAGCGACTCGAGCGCGTAGAGGCTGTCGGCCAGCAGCAGCCCGGGCAGGCCCAGCACGATGAGCCGGGAGGCGGTCGCCC
>JAHWKQ010000022.1:3432-16650 GCA_019347785.1 Actinomycetota bacterium | reverse complement strand
CCCGCTGGAGCCGTCGGCGCTGCCCGCCGAGGTCGTCGTCCTGGGCCGGGACGGGCCGCTGGCGCAGGCGCTGGACGGCGCCGCCGGTCTGGTGGTGCTGGATGCGCTGTAGTTCCCGTTCGCCGCCCTGCGCCCCGGGGACCGTGACCTGCCCATCGTGCTGCGCCTGCCCGACGAGCTGGACGCCGCCGGCATCGAGCGGACGCTGGGCCCGCAGCTGGCCGACATCGGCCCGGACGACCGCCTCGCCGCCGCGGACGCCCCCTGGGCGGACCTGCGCCGGCGCTACGGCTGGTCACAGACCCAGCGCGTCAGGGGCGGGGACGGGCTGGAGTCCGTCGCCCGAGCCGCGGTCGACGAGCTGGGGCAGGGCGCGGTGGGTGCCAGACGGGCCAAGCCGGCGCATCGGCTGCGGACGCGCGCGGTGGGGGACCAGCTCGACGTGGCGCTGGCCGTCCAGCCGGTGACGCGGCCGTTGTCGGTGCTGGTGGTGGCGCCGGCCGTGCAGCGCTGGGTCGGGCTGTTCGTGTCGCGCCACCTCGACGTCGCCGCGATGGAGTCCGAGCCCGAGCGGCTGGCGGACGCCCGGGCCGGGTACCCGGAGCTGGCCGTCGACGGGCTGGAGTCGCACCTGCGCCTGCCGTTCCCGCCCGACCGCTTCGACCTGGGCCTCTGCGCCGACCTCGCACACCGCCGGCCGGCGCACGAGCAGCGCCGGCTCGTGTCGGAGGTGTGGCGCGCGGTGCGCCCGGGCGGCCGCATCGTGCTGGTTGAGGACCTGGTCGCCGACCGTGTGCGCGGCGAGCCGTGGCGGCGCCCCATGAGCGTGCCGGAGCTCACCGAGACGGTGCTGGCGGGCACCGACCGGAGGGTCGTGACCGAGCACGTGGACGCCCTGCGCTACCCGGGCGACGACCTGTACCGCGGTGGGGTGATCACGCTGACGAAGATCGGCCTGCCGGTGGCATGGTGAGCCGGTGACCACCATGCACGCGCTGACGCCCACCTACCGGCCGGTGGGGGGTGTCATCAAGGTCTTCGACTACGCGCTGCACGCCCTGCGGCTGGGGCTGCGCGTGCAGATCTGCTCGCGCGAGCCCTACGCCGACAGCCTGCCCATCTTCCAGATCCCCGGCCTCGAGGCGCTGCGCGCCGGCGGTGACGTGACCTACCGGGGCGACTACGGCTTCAGCGCCACGCCCGACGACGTCGTCTTCTTCTCCTGGCCCACCCACTACGAGCAGATCGCGGCCCGGCTGTCGCCCACGGTTGCTCCTCAGCGGGTCATCCACGTGGTGCAGAACGTCCGCCACGCCAACCCGGAGTGGATCGACGGGTACGCGCTGCGGCTGCTCACGCGGCCCATGACTCGCGTCGTCGTCAACGACCGGGTGCTCGCGGCCGTCGACCCCCACCTCAACCGCAGCTGCCCGGCCCACCTGATCCCGCTGGGCCACCGGGTCGAGTACTTCTCCCGCCCCCGGCCGCCGGGCCTGGGCCGGCCGGTGCGCGTCGGCTACACGACCTGGAAGTCCGACGTGGGCGACCGGGTCGCCGGCGCCCTGTCGGGTGACCGCGGTTTCCGCTTCCGTGCGGTCCGCCGCACGGTGGCGTGGCCGCAGCTGCGCGAGCTGTACCACTGGTGCGACGTCTTCCTCGGCGCGCCCGGCCCCGAGGAGGGCCACTACCTGCCGGGTCTGGAGGCGATGGCCGCCGGCGCGGTCGTCGTCGCCCCGGATGTCGGCGGCAACCTCGTGTACTGCCGCTTCGGGCAGAACTGCCTGCAGGTGCCCTTCGACGACGCCGGGGCCTACGTCGACACGCTGCGCCGGCTCGCCGCGCGGCCCGAGGAGGCCGACCGGCTGCGCGAGGCCGGCTACGAGGAGGTGACCCACCACACGCTGCGACACGAGCGGGAGGCCTTCGCCGGGGTGCTGGAGGAGGTGACGAGCACGCCCCCCAGGCCGGCGCCCCACCGCCGCCGTCGGCGACCGCCCGCGCGCCCGGCCGACATCGTCGTCACCGGCCTGCCGCGGTCGGGGACCACGCTGATCACCCACCTGCTGAACCGGCTGCCGGACACGGTGGCGCTGAGCGAGCCGCTGGGGCCCAGCCGCTACAAGCCCCTGCGGATCCCCGACGAGGTGGGCGACATGATCGCGGAGTTCTTCGACGCCCAGCGCGCGGCGATCCTGGCCGACCGCGTCGCGGTGTCCAAGGCCATCGAGGGCCGCGACACGGACAACTTCTTCGAGGCCGCGCCCACCGCGGACGGGCTGCGCCACGACATCGCCGAGCGGGGCCGCGTCGGCGTCGACAAGGAGCTGTCGGCCGGCTTCCGGCTGGTGATCAAGGACCTCGCGACGTTCACGGCGCTGCTGGGCCACCTCGCCCGCCGCTTCCCGTGCTTCGGGCTCGTGCGCAACCCGCTGGCCGTGCTCGCCTCCTGGAACAGCGTCGACATCCCCATGCGCGAGGGCCGCAGCCCGCACGCCGAGTGGTTCGACGAGGACCTGGGCCGCTTCACCTCACGCGAGGGGGAGCGCGCGGAACGCCAGCTGCGCCTCCTGTCGTGGTGGTACGGGCGGCTGCGCGACGCCCTGCCCCCCGCGCGGGTGCTGCGCTACGAGGACGTCGTCGCCTCCGGCGGCCGGGCGCTGCGGGTCATCGCGCCCGAGGCCGAGCGGCTGGACGAGACGCTGTCGAGCCGCAACGTCAACGAGCTGTACGACCACGACGAGATGCGGCGCCTGGCCGACCGGCTGCTGGCGACGGGAGGGGCCTGGCGGCACTTCTACGGCGACCACGAGGTGCGCGAGCTGGTCGCCGGGCTCGACCGACCCTCCCGGTAGGCTGCGGTCGACACCATGTCCGACGCCTTCAGGCTGACCGACGAGCAGCGCGAGTTCCGTGGCGTCGTGCGCACCCTGTGCGAGGACAAGATCGCGCCCCGCGCCGCGCAGATCGACGCCGACGCGGTCTTCCCCCACGACGTCCGCACGCTGCTGGCCGCCAACGGCCTGCTGGGCCTGCACATCCCCGAGGAGTACGGCGGCGGCGGAGCGGACGCGGTCACGTTCTGCGTGCTCATCGAAGAGGTCGCGCGCGCGTGCGCGTCGTCCTCGCTCATCCCCGGCGTGCAGAAGCTGGGCACCATGCCGCTGCTGCTTGCGGCCGACGAGGAGCAGCTGCGGCGCTGGCTGCCGCCGCTCGCGTCGGGCGACGAGCTGATCTCCTACTGCCTGTCGGAGGCCGGCGCGGGCTCGGACGCGGCCGCCATGACGACCCGGGCCCGCCCCGACGGCGAGGGCTGGCGGCTGGACGGCAGCAAGATGTGGACCACCAACGCCGGGGTGTCGGACGCCTACGTCGTCATGGCCAAGACCGACCCGGACGCCGGCGCGCGCGGCGTCTCGGCGTTCTACGTCCGCGCCGACGACCCGGGGGTCAGCGTCGGCCGCAAGGAGGACAAGCTCGGCATCCGCGGGTCGCCGACGTGCCAGGTCCACTTCGACGGCTGCGCCGTGCCCGGCGACCGCCTCGTCGGGCGGCCCGGCGAGGGCTTCAAGACGGCCCTGAGGGCTCTGGACCACACCCGGCTCACGATCGGCGCCCAGGCGGTCGGCATCGCGCAGGGGGCCCTTGACCACTGCGTCGGCTACGCGCGGGAGCGCCGCCAGTTCGGCAGGCCGATCGGCTCGTTCCAGGCCGTGCAGTTCATGCTGGCGGACATGGCCATCGACATCGAGGCGGCGCGTCAGCTGGTCTACGCCGCCGGGGCGAGCGCCGACCGGGGCGACCCGGACCTGGGGCTGCTCAGCGCCGCGGCCAAATGCAAGGCGAGCGACGTCGCCATGGCGGTGACCACGGACGCGGTGCAGGTCCTGGGCGGCTACGGCTACGTCAGCGACCACCCCGTCGAGCGCATGATGCGCGACGCGAAGATCACCCAGATCTACGAGGGCACCAACCAGATCCAGCGCCTGGTCGTCGCCCGCAGGCTGCTGGGCCCGCTGTAGATGGTCGCCGACGACCTGGCGGGGCGGCCCCCACGGGCCAGCGAGGTGACGTTCGCCCGGACCATGACACCCCTGGACGCCAACCTGTTGGGCAAGGTCCACGGCGGCGTGATCATGCACGAGGTCGACTCGGCCGCCGGCATCGCCGCGGCCCGCCACGCCGGGCACGTCTGCGTGACCGTGGCGATCGACGAGCTGTCCTTCTACCAGCCGGTCAACGTCGGCGACGTCCTGTTCGTGCACGCCCGCGTCAACGCGGTCGGCTCCAAGTCGCTGGAGGTCGGCGTCCGCGTCGAGGCCGAGCCGTGGCACGGCGGCCAGCGCCGGCACACCACCAGCGCCTACCTCGTGCTCGTCGGCCTCGACGAGGACGGCACGCCCGTCCGCGTGCGCCCGCTCGTCGCCGAGACCGACGACGACCGCCGGCGTGAGCGCCAGGCGGGCATCCGCCGCCAGTTCCGCAAGGAGCGCATCGAGCGGCTGGGCACGTACGGTCCCGTGCCGGGGGCTCAGCCCGCCCCGAGGAAGCCGTAGCGGCGGCCGTCGGGGCCGGTGGCCGTGAAGCCCCGGTCGCCGGAGTGCAGCCAGCCGTGGGCCAGCGCGGCCGCCGAGGCGTCGTCGTCGCCCAGGTAGCCGGTCATCACCATCGGCCCCCGCACCGCCAGCTCGCCGGGGCGCCCGTCGCCCAGCTCGCCGCCGTCCGGGCCCACCGCGGCCAGTCGCGCGTGGGCGGCGGCGCACCCCACCGTGGGGGCCGACGACAGCCAGCGTCCCGTGGCGTCGTCGAGGTCGCGGGGCACGAACGACGACGCCACGGTGGCCTCGACCAGCCCGTGCCCGACCGACAGGCCGTCCCGGCGCGGCAGGCGGGCGGCGCCGCGCTCGGCGCACAGCGCGCCCGGGGGCGGCACGGAAAGCTCGCTCGCGCCGGCGGCTCCCAGCAGTGTCGTCGTGACACGCTCGCGGTCGGCCAGCCGCCGCAGGCCGGCGGGGGAGGGGTGGCGAACGGTCACGGCGGAGGCGCCGGCGGCGACCGGCCCCAGCCACCCCAGGGCCAGGGCCTGCACGCCCATCGTCGGGACGGCGGCCAGCAGGCGATCCTCCGGGCCCAGGTCGCCCCAGGCGACCAGCGCCTCCGCCGCCGCCAGCAGGTTGCCCTGGGACAGCCGCACCGGGGGCACGACCAGGGCGTCGTCGTCCAGCGACACGTCCTCGTCGTCGTAGTCGTCGGCGAACGCGAGCACCTCCTCGGCGTAGGGCAGCGCGTCCCCGGGGTGGGTGGTCAGGCGGGCGCCCATGCCGGTCCCCACCGCGACGGCCGGCGCCGGGAAGCCGGCCGGGGGCAGCCGGTCCTCACGGGCGAACACCACCGCCACCGGAGGCCAGTCGCGCCCGGGCGGCCCGGGGACGGCCGCCGCGCCCACCTGCCAGCAGGCCGAGGCCAGGACGGCGGTGGTCCAGTGGTCACCGGTGTCCAGCCCCACGCGGTCCCCGCGTCCGACGCCGAGCTCCTCGGTCAGCAGGTTGGACGTCTTGGAGACCCAGTTGAACAGGGTCGCGTAGCCCAGCTCGGTGCGTTCCCCGCCGCGCTCGTCGTGGAACGTCAGGCAGGGTCGGTCACCGCGCTCGCGGGCCCTGGCGCGCAGCAGCGCGCCGACGTTGCGCACGGCGGGCCGCCAGCCGTCCACATCCCGCGGTCCCCGCTCCTGTGGCATGCTCAACTCGTCCCCTTCCAGGTTGTTTCCGCCGCTCTGTCAGACGCCCGCCCGGACAGGCGCCGCCTTTGTACTCCTCCGAGCGGGGGACCGCGGACTGCTAAACTGCCGACGGTCGGCATCCGATGGGGACGGATGGGGACGGACGTAGTCCCGTCGCGAGCCGCGCGCGGGCCCGTCATGGAGCGCGCCGGACCCCGCGTGCCCAGCGACGACCTCGAGGCGCACATCTCGGAGCCAGCCCAGGACCCCCCGCAGCCCGGCGAGCCCGCCGGGTCGTCTCATGCTGGCCGCCGCTGGCGGCGCGCCTGGATCGTGGCGGGGGTCGTGCTGCTCGTCGCGGTCGTGGCGCTGGCCGGCACCGCCGGAGTCCTGGTGTGGTACGGCGAGCGCTCGATCGGCCGGGTCAGCGTCAGCGACCTCGTCGGCTTCGGCGGCACGCGCGGGTCGGGCGGCGGCAACCGCGGCGGCACGGCGAGCGCGGAGGTGGCCGAGACGCTCAATGTGCTCGTGGTCGGCTCCGACAACCGCCAGTCGCTGACGACCAGGCAGCGGCGCATCCTCCGGACCGGACCGGCCTCGGGGACGCGCACCGACACGATCATCCTGGCGCGCATCGACACGTCCACCGACCGCGTGGCGATGCTGAGCTTCCCGCGCGACCTGCTCGTGACGCTGTGCGACGGCAGCCAGGGGCGCATCAACAGCGCCTTCGAGATCGGCAAGATGACCGGTCGGGGCGGACCGACCTGCCTCGTGCAAACGGTCAGGCGGCTCACGGGCGTGCCCATCAACCATTTCGTCGAGGTGGACCTCGCCGGGTTCGTCAACGTCGTGGAGGCCGTGGGCGGGGTGAGGATGTACCTCGACGAGCCGCTGTACGACGAGGACGCCGGCCTGGACCTGCCGAAGGGCTGCGTCACGCTGGGCCCCGTCGACTCGGTGGCGTTCGTGCGGGCCCGCCACCTGGACTCGGACTTCGGCCGCATCGCGCGCCAGCAGCGGTTCCTGAAGGAGCTGCTCGACGAGGTCGTGTCGGTCGACACGCTCACGAACGTCCCGCAGCTGTTCCGGCTCGTCAACGCGGTCGGCGAGTCGGTGGAGACCGACGAGGACGTGACGCTGGACAAGATGCGCCGCATCGCCTTCAGCCTGCGCGACGTCTCCCCGAAGCGCGTCGTCGCGGTGACGGTGCCTGTGGCCTCGGCGGACTACTACGGCGCCGCCTACGTGGTGCCGGTCGACTCCCAGGCCGAGGCGCTGTTCGACGCGTTCCGCACCGGCGAGATCTTCCCGGAGCCGGAGCGCGAGGAGGCCTCCCGGCCGACCGTGCCCGCGGGGCGGGTGCCGGCCGTGACGGTCCTCAACGGCGCCGGCCAGTCGGGGCTGGCGTCGAGGGCCTCGGCGCGGCTGAGGCAGCGGGGGCTCAAGGTGGCCGCCGTGGGCGACAACGCGCGCTTCGGCCGGACCCGGACCGTGGTGCGCTACCCCAGCGAGCGCCTGCACCGGGCGGCGAACACGGTCGCGGCGGCGCTGCCGGAGGCGACGGTGGAGCGGGCGCCCGGCCAGCCGCTGACGGTGATCCTGGGCACCGACTTCACCGGCGATCCCCTGCGCAAGCCCAAGAAGGAGGACTACGCCGGGGCCCGTCCCACCGGCCGGGACTGCTAGCGGCCGATACCGGGGCCGCTGCGTCCATACTGCGCGCACGGCGCTCCACACGACCGACCGGTAGGAGGCAACCGACGTGAAAGCGCTCGTGCTGTCGGGCGGCGCCGGCACGCGCCTGCGCCCCATCACCCACACCAGCGCCAAGCAGCTCGTGCCGGTGGGCAACAAGCCCATCCTGGAGTTCGGGCTGGAGGCCATCCGCGACGCCGGCATCACCGACGTCGGCCTCGTCGTCGGCGAGACGGGCGAGGAGATCCGGGCCCACGTGGGCGACGGCTCCCACTTCGGGCTGGCGGTGACCTACGTCCACCAGCCGCAGCCGCTCGGCCTGGCCCACGCCGTGCTCACGGCCGCCGACTATCTGGGCGACGACGACTTCGTCATGTACCTGGGGGACAACCTGATCGCCGGGGGCATCACCGCCTTCGTGGACCAGTTCCGCGAACGGCGGCCCTCCGCGCAGATCCTGCTGGCCCGCGTGCGCGACCCGGAGCGCTTCGGCGTGGCCGAGTTGGACGCCGAGGGCAACGTCGACCGACTGGTCGAGAAGCCCCCGCGGCCACGCAGCGACCTGGCCCTCGTCGGCGTCTACCTGTTCTCCCACGCCGTCCTGGAGGCGGCGCGGTCGATCGAGCCGAGCGCCCGCGGGGAGCTGGAGATCACCGACGCGATCCAGTGGCTGATCGACCGCGGCTACAAGGTCCATTCGCAGGTCATCGCCGGCTGGTGGAAGGACACCGGCAAGCTGTACGACCTGCTGGAGGCCAACCGCATCGTGCTCGACGGCTACGAGGCCCGCGTGGACGGGACGCTGGACGCCGACAGCGAGGTCCAGGGACGCGTCGTCGTCGAGGAGGGCGCGCGGCTGTCCAACAGCTTCGTGCGGGGCCCGGCGATCATCGGCCGCGGCACCCGGTTGGTGAACACCTTCGTCGGGCCGTACACCTCGATCTACCACTCCTGCGTCGTGCAGGACTCCGAGATCGAGCACTCCGTGGTGCTGGAGCAGTCCAGCATTCGCGACGTCCGCCGGCTGGAGGACTCGCTGATCGGCAAGCAGGTCGAGGTGGGCGTCAGCGGGCGCAAGCCGCGCGCGTACCGGTTGATGCTCGGTGACCACAGCCGCGTGGGACTGATCTGAGATGCGCCTGTTCGTCACCGGCGGCGCCGGCTTCATCGGCTCGAACTTCGTCCGCCACGTGCTCGCGACACAGCCGGACGTGGCCGTCACCAACTACGACAAGCTGACCTACGCCGGCAACCCCGAGAGCCTGCGCGACGTCGCGGAGGACCCCCGCTACCGGTTCGTGCAGGGCGATCTCAACGACCACCTGCTGCTGGCCGAGGTGCTCCCCGGCCACGACGCGGTCGTCAACTTCGCCGCCGAGAGCCACGTCGACCGGTCGATCACGGCGAGCAACGACTTCGTCGTCGCCAACGTGCTCGGCGCCAACACGCTGTTCACGATGGCGATGCGCGCCGAGGTCCCCCGGGTGCTGCACATCTCGACCGACGAGGCGTACGGCTCGATCCCCGCGCCGGGGAGCTTCCGCGAGGGCGACAAACTGGAGCCCAACTCCCCGTACTCGGTGTCCAAGGCCAGCGCCGACCTGCTGGCCCGCTCCTACGGCGTGACCTACGGCTACCCGATCACCGTCACCCGCACGGCCAACAACTTCGGGCCCTACCACTACCCGGAGAAGGTCGTGCCGCTGTTCGTGACCAACCTCATGGACGGGCTGAAGGTCCCCCTGTACGGCGACGGGCGCAACGTGCGCGACTGGACGTACGTGCTGGACAACGTCGCGGCGCAGTGGCTCGTGCTCACCGAGGGCACGCCGGGCGACCTCTACAATGTGGGCGCCGACAACGAGATGAGCAATCGGGAGCTCACGCTCAGGATCCTGCAGCGGTTCGGGCGGGGCGAGGAGATGATCGAGCTCGTCACCGACCGTCCCGGGCACGACCTGCGCTACTCGGTCGACACGACGAAGGTCCGCGCCCTGGGATGGAAGCCGCAGCACGACTTCGACGAGGCCCTGGACGCCACGGTCGACTGGTACCGGCGCAACGAGTGGTGGTGGCGCCCGCTCAAGCAGCGCGGCGCATCGGCCCGCCGGGGCCTGGTGTGAGCCCCTCGTGAGAGTGCTCGTCACCGGCGCCGGCGGCCAGCTCGGCCACGACCTGCTCGCGGCGTTCTCCGACGACGAAGTCGTCGGCCTGGGCCACGGCGAGCTCGACGTCGCCCGGGAGCCCGCCGTGGTCGCCGCGGTCCGCGACCACGCGCCCGACCTGGTGGTGCACGCCGCCGCCTTCACCAAGGTGGACGCCTGCGAGGAGGAGACCGACACCGCCTGGCGGGTCAACGCGCTGGGCTCCTGGTGGGTGGCGCGGGCCTGCGCCCTGGCCGGGGCGCCCATGGTGTACGTGTCGACCGACTACGTCTTCGACGGCCGGGCCGACCGGCCCTACACGGAGTTCGACGCCACCAACCCGCAGTCGGTCTACGGGCGCACCAAGGAGGCGGGCGAGCAGCTCGTCCGGCGGACGCTGCCCGCCCACTACATCGTGCGCACCAGCTGGGTGCAGGGCGCCACGGGCGGCAACTTCGTCAAGACCATGCTGCGGCTGGGCCGCGAGCGGGGGCGGCTGTCGGTGGTCGACGATCAGACCGGCTCGCCGACGTTCACCTTCGACCTGGCGCCGGCGATCCGCCGGCTGGCGGTCACCGGGCGCTTCGGCACCTACCACCTCACCAACAGCGGGTCGTGCACCTGGTTCCGCTTCGCGCGGGCGATCTTCGACACGGCGGGCGTCGAGGTGGAGCTGCACCCCACCGACACCGCCACCTTCGGCGCGCCCGCCCCCCGGCCGGCGAACAGCGTGCTGGACAACCTCATGGCGCGCCTGACCGGGCTGGAGCCGCTCCCGCCGTGGGACGCGTCGCTGAAGAGGTTGATCGCGGAGGTCGACGGGTCGTGACGGTCCGTGACCGTGTGACGGTCGATCCGGCGGACACCGCCGGCCGCTGGCCGCTGCTGTCGGCCGTCATGCCCGTGCGCGACGAGGCCACGAGCCTGCTCGCGTCCGTCGAGGCGGTCCTGGCCCAGGACTACCCCGGCGAGATGGAGCTGGTGATGGCCGTCGGTCCCTCACGGGACGCGACCCGGCAGCTGGCGGCGTCGCTGGCCCGCCGGGACCCGCGGGTGCGGGTGGTGGACAACCCCAGCGGCCTCACCCCGGCGGCCCTGAACGGGGCCATCGCGGCCAGCAGGGGGAGCGTGGTCGCCCGGGTCGATGGTCACGCCGAGCTGCCGCAGGGCTACCTGCGCCGGGCGGTCGAGCTGCTGCGCGAGACCGGGGCGGACAACGTCGGCGGCATCCAGAGGGCGACCGGCGAGACCGCCTTCGAGCGGGCCGTCGCCGTGGCCATGACGTCGCGGTTCGGCGTGGGCGACGCGAAGTTCCACTACGGGGGCCCACCCGGCCCCACCGACACCGTCTACCTGGGGTGCTTCCGCCGCGAGGCCCTGGAGCGCGTCGGCGGCTTCGACGAGGCGCTCGCGCGCAGCCAGGACTCGGAGCTGAACCACCGCATCCGGGCCACGGGCGGCGTCGTGTACTTCCATCCCGACCTGGCGGTCCGCTACCGCCCCCGGTCGGACCTGACCGGCCTGGCGCGGCAGTACTTCCACTCGGGCCGGTGGAAGCGGGCCGTCCTGCGCCGCCACCCCCGGTCGACCCGCTGGCGCCAGCTGGTGCCCCCGGCCACGGTGATCGGCTGCGGGGCCGGGCTGATGCTGGGCGTCACGGCGTGGCCGGCGGCGCTGGCGGCGCCGGCCGGGTACGCGGCGGCGGTGCTGGCCGCCTCGGCGGTCACCGCACGCGGCCTGGAGCGCCCGGCCGCCGTGTGGCTGCCGGCCGTGTTCCCGGTCATGCACGGCGCCTGGGGACTGGGCTTCCTCCTCAGCCCGCGCTCGCTCGCCAACGGCCGGTGACCCCCCGCCCGCAGTCGCGGCGGGTCGTCTGCGTCACCGGCATGCACCGCAGCGGCACGTCGCTGGTCGCCCGTGTCGTCAACCTGCTCGGCGTCGACCTGGGAGCCGAGCGGCACCGCATGGCCCCGAGCGACGCCAACCGCCGCGGGCACTGGGAGCCCCGTCCGATCGTGGCCTTGAACGACGACCTGCTGCGCACGCTCGGCGGGTCCTGGCGCGAGCCGCCGGCGCTGGCCGACGGCTGGGAGCGCGACGCCCGGCTGGACGGCCACCGGGCGCACGCCCGCCGGGTGGTCACCAGGGTCTTCGGAGACGGCCCGGGGCCGGTGGGGTGGAAAGACCCGCGTATGTCGCTCCTGCTGCCGTTCTGGCGCACCGTCACGCCCGTGTGGCGGACCATCGTCGTCGTCCGCGACCCCGACGAGGTCGTCGCCTCCCTGCAGGCGCGCGACGGGCTGTCCCCCGAGCACGCGGCGCGGCTGTGGCTGCGCTACACGACGGCCGCGTGGCGCGCCGACCCCGACCGGCGCCTGCTCTCCTACGAGGACTTCTTCGACGACAGCGACGCCGCCGTCGACCGGCTGGCCGCCGGGCTGGAGCTGCCCACCGCCGACCACGTCACCCGCGCGCGCATCGCCGAGTTCTTCGACCCCCGCCTGCGCACGCACCTGCGGCCACGGGCCGACGCCGGCGAGCGTCTGCGGCTCGCGCGCGGCCTGTACGACATCCTGAGGTCGTCACCGGCGACGCAGGCCGACCTCGTCGTCGACGCCGTGCATCTGGGCATGCTGGACTCCGAGCGCCTGGCCGAGGCGCACCACCGGGCGCGGGTCGCCCGCCGCACGGCCCACCGGCTCCGCACCCGCCTGCCCGTGCGGCTCGCGCTGCGCCTGACCGAGACCGCCCGCCCGGTGATCCGCCTGGCTCTGGCCGTGCGCGGCCGGCGCGAGCGTCGCGACCACTCGGGGACAGGACAGGCTAGGGAGGCCTGACCGGGACGCCCCGCAGCCGGTGGCCGGTCTCGTGGATGGCGCGGTGGTGGCGTCGGCACAGCAGGACCAGGTTGTCCAGGCTGGTGGCGCCGCCGTCGGCCCAGTGCACCAGGTGGTGCGCGTCCGACCACGCCGGGGGGCGGTCGCACCCGGAAAAGCGGCAGCCGCGGTCGCGCCACACCAGCGCGCGCCGCATCGCGGGCGGCACGACGCGGGTCCGTCGCCCCACGTCCAGCGGCTGCGAGTCGCCGGCGGTGACCACGCGGCTGACACCGGCGTCACAGGCCAGCCTGCGGGCCGTCTCGGCGCAGACGGGCCCGGTCGGCTCCAGCTCGCCGGCCGGGCTGGCGGGTTGGCGTCGCAGGGTCGCCAGGTCCACCCTGACGGTCAGGTGCGGGCGCTCCCCGCCGTGGTCGGGAAACTCGCCGGTGTCGAGCGCCCGGCGGGCCAGCTCGACCAGGGCGTCGGCGCGGCGCTGGGCCGGGGTACGGCCGTCCCCGGCCTGCGGCCCACCGGGTTGGACGGCGTCCAGGGCGGTCAGCAGGGTGGCGCCGCCCTCGGGGTCCAGCTCACCGTCCAGCGCGACCATCCCCTCGTAGGTGACCGAGGCGTGCAGCCGGCGCCGCGCGTGGCAGGCGTTCGCGTCGTCCAGCGCGCCTTCGGGATCCACGGCGTGCCGCCAGTGCGCCACGACCGCACGAAGGCGCCCCGGATCCAGTTGCCGGGCGGCGTCCACGAGCACCTCCTCGTCGCGGGCGAACGCCTCCCGGCGCTCCTCGGCGCCCGCGCCGGCCAGCAGCCGGACGTGGCCGTAGCCCACCTC
>JAHWKQ010000022.1:0-3332 GCA_019347785.1 Actinomycetota bacterium | reverse complement strand
GGTCGGCGACAGGGCCCCGTCGCCGCGCCAGGCCTCGCGCCGGTCGAACTCCGCCAGGCGCCGCAGCCAGTCGGCCTCGAGCCGGTCGATGGCCCGACGCAGCTCGACCAGCCCCGAGCCCAGCGCCGCGTCGTCGAGCCCGTCCAGCTGCTCGCCGGCCAGGTCGTCCAGTGCCGACCGCAGCTCGCCCACACTGACCCCCTATGATGGGTCGTCGAACATGTGTTCGCTCCCACGCAGGGTACCGGGTTCCCCCGACGGGCGGCCGGGGAACGCTCGGCGGCCTGTGGACGGACGAAGACGATCGGCGGGCGATACGCTCCGGCGGTGGTGAACGCTTCACGTCTGCGCCGGGTCCGCGTCGCGCCCGGCGTGTCCATCGCCTACGCCGACCAGGGGAGTCGGGCCGGCGTGCCGGTCCTGCTGCTGCACGGCCTCGGCGACTCGCTGCGGTCCTGGGAGCCCGTCCTGGCCCACCTGCCCCATGATCTGCGCGCGCTGACCCCCTCCTTCCGTGGGCATGGTGACTCGGATCGGCCCGACCACGGGTACGGCCCCGCGGACCAGGTCGATGACGTCGCGGCCCTCCTCGACGACGCCGGAGCGGGCGCAGCCGTGGTCGCCGGCCACTCCTCGGGCAGCCAGGTCGCCCTGCTGTTCGCCCTCACCCACCCGCGGCGCACCCGCGGTCTGGTCCTGGTCGGCGCGCCCGGGCCTCGCCCCGACCCGGCGGCCGCGGCCGGGATGACAGCCGAGGTCGCCGCCCTGGCCGACCCGGTGGACGAGACGTGGCTGCGCGGGTTCGCGGAGGGCACGGTCGCCGGACCCGTGCCCGGGGCGTTCCTGGATACGGTCGTGGCGGAGGCCCGCAAGGTCCCGGCGCGCGTGTACCAGGCCGCCTGGCCCGGCATACGCGACTTCGACGTGTCGCGGGCCCTGCGGTGGATCACGGCCCCCACGCTGGTCATCTGGGGCGACCAGGACCGCGTGCCCGTGGCCACACGCGAGTCCCAGGACCAGCTCGTCGACGCCATCCCGGATGCCCGACTCGTGGTCTACCCCGGCGCCGGCCATAGTCCGCACTGGGAGCATCCGGCGAGGTTCGCCTCCGATCTCGCCTCCTTCGTGCGCGGCCTGGCCGCCTGATCACTCGGGCCGGGCATGGCGGCCCGAGGGGCTCCGGGGCGGACGGCCGGCGGCGACGTCGACTGCGACGTCGCGGTCGTCGGCGCGGGGCCGGCCGGGGCCGCCGCGGCGCTGGCGGCGCTGCGCCTGGACCCGTCCCGGTCGGTGCTGCTGCTGGACAAGGCGGCCTTCCCCCGCGACAAGGCCTGCGGCGACGGCATCGGCCCGCACGCCGGCGATGAGCTGGGTCTGCTGGGGGTGCCCGGCGCCTTCGACGGCTACCCGCCGCTGCGGCGCCTGCGGATCCGCGCACCGGGGGGAGCCCAGGCCGTCGGCGAGGCGCGGCGGGACAACCACGTCGTCCCGCGCGCCGTGTTCGACGCGCGGCTGGTCGCCACCGCCGTGGCGCGCGGCGCGCGGCTGCGCACCGAGCGGGTGCGGTCCCTGAGGGACCAGGGCCGGTACGTCGTGGTCAACTCCCGGCTGCGGGCCCGGGTGGTCGTGGGCGCCGACGGGGCCAACTCGTCGGTCCGGCGGCTGCTCGGCGTGGGGTCCAACCCGCCCGGACACCTGGCGATCGCCGTCCGCGGGTACGCGCCGGCGCCGCCGGGGCCGCCCGAGCAGCTCATCGACCTGGTCGAGGCCGGCTGGCCCGCCTACTGGTGGTCGTTCCCGGTCGGCGACGGCCGCGCGAACGTCGGCTACGGGCTGGTGCGCCACGGCCTGGACGACGGCCGGGGGCAGCTGTACGGCCGCCTCGCCCGCCTGCTGCCGGGTCGGCCGGCCGATCCCGCCACGCTGCGGGCCCACCACCTGCCGCTGTCGACCCACCGCCCGCCACCGGCCCGGGGACGGGTGCTGCTGGCCGGGGACGCGGCCTCGCTGGTCAACCCGCTGACCGGCGAGGGCATCTACTACGCTCTGGCGTCGGGGCGCCTGGCCGGCACCGCGGCCGTGCTGGCGCCCGACGCGCCCGGCGGGCTGTACCGCCGGCTGCTGCGCCGGGAGCTGGGCGGGCACCTGGCGCACACCGGCGTGCTGGCTCGCGCCGGCCGCCACGTCCCGCTGACGGCGGCCGCCGTGGCCGCCGCCGCCGGCTCCCCGGCGGTGTTCGACACGCTCGTGGAGCTGGGCCTGGGCCGGGGCCGCATGTCGGCGCGCGCCCTGGCGCGCATCCTGGCCGCCTACCGGCCCCGCTGACGTCCGGTCACGCCCCGGGCAGTCCCCGCGCCGCCAGCAGCGGCCGCAGGTGGTCGAGCAGCTGCGCGGCGCGGAGCCGGAACGTATGGCCGTCCAGCACCAACGCACGGCCCTTCCACGCCCGCTCACGGGCGGTCTCGGGGTCGTCGAGGAGGCCGCGGACGGTGGCCGCCATGTCGTCGGCCCCCGAGTAGGTCGCGACCGCGTCGCCGAACAGCTCGCCCAGCTCGGGCAGGTGGTCGGACAGCACGACGGCCCCGCAGGCCAGCGCGTCGAAGACGCGGTTGGCCACGAAGCCGTGGCGGCGCATGTCCTCCCAATGGTCGTTGAGCAGGATGTCGACCGACGAGTACAGGACGGGCAGCCGCTCGTTGGGCACGAAGGTGGCCTCGATGAGCCCGGCGTCGACGTACGGCTCCCAGTTGGCGCCGTAGATCGCCGGGCGCAGCCCGGCCGCCAGGGCCGTGCGGACCGCGTCGCGCAGCACGTGCCGGGAGTTGCCGACGAAGGCGAGCCGGTGGCGGTAGCGGGGGTCGGGCGCCCGCGGGCGGAAGCGGCGCTCGTCGGTGGCCTGCAGCAGCACGCCGACCGGCGTGGACGTGCGTTCCCGCACCCGGTCGGCGAAGCGCCCGGACGCGACGAGGACGAGGTCCGCGACGTCGCACTCCTCAGGGGTGAGCTCGCGCGGCCGGCTGATGCACCACACGACGTGGAGCTGGCCGTGCGCCCGCGGGGCGACCGAGTGGCCCTTCAGGTGGATCGCGACGTCTGCGACGTGGCCGGCGTCGTCGGCCCACTCGTCGGCCGTCTGCAGGGTCGTGGGGTGCCCGGCCGCCCGCAGCTGCCGGGCCAGCCCCTCGGCCAGGTGCCAGTCGCCCCACGCGGGCGCGGAGCGACGATCCGGCACGCTGGTCCGCAGCACGAACGACGCCTGACCGGCGCGCTCGCGCAGCAGCCGCCGCAGCGCCTCGGCGGGCGCCTCACCGGGGCCCACCACGGTGGGCCGG
>JAHWKQ010000175.1 GCA_019347785.1 Actinomycetota bacterium | reverse complement strand
GCTGTCTGGGTGGCGTGGCCTTCGGCCTCCTGCCGGCCCGCCTGCGCGCACACGCGTGCACCGGGCCGATCTACGGCGTGGCCGTCTGGCTCGCCTTCGAGCTGGGCGTCGGCCCGGCGTTGGGCGTGCAGTACCCTGCCCAGAACAGGGTGGTCGGTCGCGGAGCCGTCGTCGTTGACCACCTGCTCTACGGCATCGTCGTCGCCGGGCGGACCGGCCTCGGGTCGGAGCGGTCGGCCACGTAGCGGCGCGGTCGGCGACCGCTCGTCCACAACCCGGTCAGCTGGCGTCACGCGGTCGTAGCCTGTCACCGCGAGCGTCGGGGCATGACCCGCGAAGGTGGCACACGGTGTCAGCGGTTCGCTCCGGACTCACCTACGACGACCCGCAGCGGTTCCCGGACGACCGGCTGCGTCGCGAGCTCATCGACGGCGAGCTGTTCGTGACCCCCGCGCCGGGTACCCGTCATCAGGCCGTGGTGTTGAAGCTCGGGGCCCGACTGCGGGACTACGTCGAAGAGCACGGCGGCAGGGTGCTCGTCGCTCCCAACGACGTGCTCCTTTCCGACCGCGACAGTCGTGGAGCCGGACGTGTTGTTCGTGCGACCCGAGCACGCCGGTCGGGTCGAGCCTCGCTTTGTGCGCTCCGGCCCCCGACGTCGTCTCGGAGGTGTCGTCCCCCTCGACGCGGCGGCTGGAGCTGACCCGCAAGCGGGCGCTGTACGAGCGCCACGGGGTCGGCGAGTACTGGTACGTCGACCTGGACGCCGACCGGGTCGAGGTCTACTCGCTGGCCGAGGGCCGCTACGGGCCGCCGCACCTGCTCGCGCGGGGCGAGACGCTGACGTCGTCGCAGGCCGAAGGCTTCCGCCTCGACGTGGACGAGCTGCTGGGGGCGCGCGAGGACTGACGCCGTCTCACCGGCGCCAGGCGACGAACGCCCCCACGGCCCCCAGAGCGTTCGCGGCCCAGTGGGCCAGGACCGGCGCGACGAGCCCCCCGGTTCGCACCCGCAGCAGGCACAGCACCACCCCGGCGACCCCCGTGACGGCGACCGCGCCGGTGACCGCCAGCGCGCGGCGCGCCCGCGCGCCCGCGGCCCGGTTGGCGCGAAGCGCGACGATGCTCGGACCCACGTGCCACAGGCCGAAGACCGCGCTGGAGGCGAGCACGGCCTGCCCCGTCGGGCGGTGCGCCTCCACAGCCGCCAGCAGGACGCCGCGAAAGGCCGTCTCCTCCAGCAGGACCGTGCCCAGGGGGATCCGCACCAGCGCCTCGCGGGCCAGGCCCGACGCCGGCAGGCCCTCGACGCGACGGTCGCGCAGCCATCCTCGGGTACGCGGCCGGGCCAGCGCCGCCGCCAGGGCGGCCCCCACCGCCAGCCAGGCGGCCACGCCCCAGGCCAGCCCGCCGACCACGCCCGCGGGCGCCAGGCCCAGCTCCTTCCAGCCCCGACCGGTGGCGCGGGCGGCGCCCACCAGGCCGGCGGCCAGCGACAGGTTGAGCGGGACGTACCACCGCCGGGGGAGCGCACACAGGTTGAGCGCCAGGTTCCACACGAGCAGGATGACGGATACGGCGGCCGCGAACGTCACCGGCGCCGCAACTCACGGGAGGGCTCGCGATGCCGGCCGACCTGGACCTGGTCAGTCGACTGGCCGCCTCCGAGCGGGGCCTGGCCACCGTGGCCACCACGCGCGCCGACGGCTCGGTCCAGGCGTCGGTCGTCAACGCGGGAGTGGTTGGGCACCCCGTCGACGGGTGCCTCGTGGTCGGCTTCGTGACCCGCGGCGGCTCGGTCAAGCTGCGCCACCTGCGGGAGCGCGCGCGGACGGCGGTCGTGTTCCGCTCCGGCTGGCGCTGGGTGACCGTGGAGGGCGTCGCCGACCTGGCCGGGCCGGACGACCCGCTGCCCGGCCTGGACCCGGGCGCCGTCCCGCGCCTGCTCCGGGAGGTGTTCACCGCCATCGGCGGCACGCACGACGACTGGCACGAGTACGACCGGGTCATGGCCGAGCAGCGCCGCGCCGCCGTCCTGGTGCGGCCCGAGCGGGTCTACGCCAACCCGGACGCCGACTGAGCGCCGATGCCGCCCGCTGGCGCCCGCCTCCGCCGGCACGGACGTCCGCCGGGTGGACATGCCTCTGACGCTAGCATCCCCGGGCCGGGCGCGCGGTCGCCCAGGGACGAGGACCACGGCGAGGACGGGGTGACCCCCTTCCAACGCGCCGTCGCCGAGGTGGTCACGGGGCTGCGCCCCGGCGACGTCGTGACCTACGGGGAGGTGGCCGCCGAGGCCGGCCACCCCGGTGCCGCGCGGGCGGTCGGCACCGTCCTGCGCGACCTGCACGGCCTGCCGTGGTGGCGCGTCGTGCGCGCGGACGGCGGGCTCGTCCGGGGCCATGAGCGTCGGCAGCGCCGCCTGCTCGCCGCCGACGGCGTCGTGGTCGGCGAGGCGGTCCCCTTCCGGCGCCGCGCCGGCGGTGTTAGCGTCCCCGGTGGGTGGGGGCGGGCCGTCCCCGTGGCGGAGGGGAAGGCGACCAGGAGGCGATCGATGGCCACCCACGAGTTGCGCCTGGACTTCGACGTGCCGCTGGCCGGCGAGCCTTCCAAGGGGCACAACCGATGGCATCCGGACATCCCGCCGGCCGTGCGCTGCGAGCCCGGCGACGAGGTCGTGGTGGACACGCGCGACGCCTTCGACGGCCAGGTCACGGCCGACTCGACGCCCGACGACGTCGCGGCGCTGAACCTCAACCTGGTGCATCCCCTGACGGGCCCGGTGCACGTCCAGGGCGCCGAGCCGGGGGACCTGCTCGTCGTCGACGTCATCGACGTCCAGCCCGGGCCGTTCGCCTACACGGTGCAGGTGCCCGGCTTCGGCTTCCTGCGTGACGTCTTCCCGGAGCCCCACATCATCCGGTGGGAGCTCGCCCAGGGGTGGGCAGAGTCCGAGGACCTGCCCCGGGTGCGGATCCCCGCGTCGGCGTTCCTGGGCACGGTGGGCGTTGCCCCATCCCTGCTGCTGCTGGGGGAGATCGCGTCGCGCGAGCAGGAGCTGCTCGAGCGGGGTGGGACGGTGCTGCCCCCCGACCCGACCGACGCCGTGCCGGCCGACACCGCGATCGCGACGGAGGCGCTGCGGACGGTTCCGCCGCGCGAGAACGCCGGCAACGTGGACATCAAGCAGACCGGCGCCGGCGCCCGGCTGTGCTTTCCCGTCTGGGTCGACGGCGCCCTGTTCTCCGCGGGTGACGCCCACTACGCCCAGGGTGACTGCGAGACGTGCGGCACGGCCATCGAGATGCGGGCCACGACGCGACTGCGCTTCGACCTGCGCAAAGGCGCGGCCGAGGCCCGTGGCATCCGCGGCCTGCGCTTCTCCCGCGAGGACTACCACGTGGCGCCCGAGTACGCGGCCCCCCGGCGCTTCTACGCCACGACCGGCATCTCGGTCGACGCCGCCGAGGGTCGCAACCACAGCGAGGACGTGACCCTGGCGACCCGCAACGCGCTGCTCGCCATGATCGAGCACCTGACCGCCGAGTACGGGTTCGACCGCCAGCAGGCCTATGCGCTGTGCAGCGTGGCCGTGGACCTCAAGGTGAGCCAGCTGCCCGACGTCCCCAACATGCTCGTGAGCGCCTTCCTTCCCCTGGACGTGCTGACCTGACCGCGCGCGACCCCCACGACGAGGAGAGACCATGAAAGCGGTGCGACTGCACGCCTACGAGCAGGCCCCCAGCGTGGACGACGTCGCCGAGCCCCGGGTCGAGGGCCCCCTGGACGTCATCGTCCGCATCGGCGGGGCCGGCCTGTGCCGGACCGACCTGCACATCGTCGAGGGCCAGTGGAAGGAGAAGAGCGGCGTCACGCTGCCCTACACGCTGGGGCACGAGAACGCCGGGTGGGTCCACGACGTCGGTCCGGCGGTCACCAGCGTCGCCGTCGACAACGCGGTGATCGTGCACCCGCTGATCACCTGCGGGCTGTGCCGGGCGTGCCGGGCCGGCGACGACATGCACTGCAGCGCGTCGGCGTTCCCGGGGATCGACAGCCCCGGCGGGTTCGCGGAGCTTCTGCGCACCAACGCGCGCGCCGTCGTCAAGCTCGACGAGGGCCTGGAGCCCGCCGACGTGGCCGCCATGGCCGACGCCGGACTGACCGCGTACCACGCCGCGAAGAAGGCCGTCCCGGTGCTGTACCCCGGGACCCGCGCGGTCGTCATCGGCGCCGGTGGCCTCGGCCACATCGGCATCCAGTCCCTGGCGGCCCTCACGCCCGCCGAGCTCATCGTCGTGGACCGCAACCCCGAGGCGCTCGAGCTCGCCGGCCGCT
>JAHWKQ010000021.1 GCA_019347785.1 Actinomycetota bacterium | reverse complement strand
GTCAGGCCAGCAGCAGCGCGAGCAGCATCGTGGTGGCCGTAAACACGACGCCGGCGGCGACCGTGAGCCGGTCCAGGTTGCGCTCCACGACGGTGGACCCGGTCATGCCGCCCATCGCCCCGCCACCGAACAGGTCCGACAGACCACCGCCCCGCCCCGACTTGAGCAGGATCAGCACCAGCAGCAGCAGGCACACGACGACGTGCACGGCGATGAGCGCAACGGTGAGCACAGGGAGCACGAGGACCTCCGCGACGGTCGGCTCCATCGTAGCGGCCATTGCGTGCCCGGTGGAGCGGTGGCATCGTCCCCTCCGGCGGCGGGGCCACCCGTCGAAGGAGGCCGCATGGCGGAGGTCGCCGACGTGATCGTGGACGCGCTACGGGACGTGTACGACCCCTGCTGCCGCGAGAAGGCCATCTCCGTAGTGGATATGGGGCTGGTCCGGGCCGTGGCCGTCGACGGCGACGACGCCCGTGTCGAGTTGGTGCTCACGAGCGGGTGGTGCCCGTTCGTCGTCGACCTGCTCACCAGCATCAAGCGGCGTGTCGAGGGCCTGCCCGAGGTCGGCGACGCCAGCGTCGAGGTCGTGTGGGACGAGGCGTGGAGCAGCGACCGGCTGTCGGCCGACGCGCGGCGCAAGCTGCGCTTCCTGCCGGAGCCGCGCGCCGTGGAGGACCGGGACCGCTATGTCGCCGCTCACAGGACCGGCGGAGGAGGCTGACCATGATCGGTGACGCGTTCGTCTTCGACTGCGTGGCGCACGTGTTCAACTTCGACAAGAAGAACGCCCTCGGGGCGGCCGGGGAGCAGTTCATCGACCACCTCTACGCCTTCCACGCCGCGCTCACCCCTGAGGGGCAGACGGTGCTGTCCTCCGACGACTACATGCGCCAGTGGACCCGCGAGGAGATCCACCGCATGGTGTTCGACGAGTCCGACACGGACATGCTCGTCGCGCAGCCGCTGCCGCTGACGGATTTGTTCAGAGACGGGCTCTCACCCTGGGAGGAGTGCGCGGAGCTCGCGTCCAGGGACCCCGAGCGCACCATCTTCTGGGGCTCGGTGAATCCGCTGGAGGGCCGGCGCGCTCTGGACCTGATGGAGCGCCAGGTCCACGAGTTCGGCGCGAGGGCGTTCAAGTTCTACAACACCCGCTACGACTACGGCTCCCCACTGGCGTGGCGCATGGACGACCCGCAGATCGCCTTCCCGGCGTTCGAGAAGGCCCGCGAGCTCGGCGTCGACCTCATCGGCGTGCACAAGGGGGTCCCCCTGGGTCCCCAGCCCATCCAGCACACCCAGACCTGGGACATGGACGGCGCCGCCGCGAACTTCCCCGACCTCAACTTCGTCATCTTCCACGTGGGCCTGCCGTTCATCGACGAGGTCTGCTGGCAGCTCATCCGCTTCCCGAACCTGTACGCCTCCATCGCGGCCACGCTCAACTTCATCGTCCGGGCCCCGCGGCAGTTCGCCGAGAACCTGGGCAAGCTGCTGTTCTGGTGCGGCGAGGACAAGATCGTCTACGGCAGCGAGACGCCGATCTGGCACCCGCAGTGGGCCCTGCAGGCATTCTGGGACTTCCAGATCCCCCAGGACCTGGTCGACGGGTACGGCTACCCACAGCTGACCGAGCAGGCCAAACGCAAGATCCTCGGGGAGAACCTGCTGCGCCTGCACGGCATGGACGTCGAGGACACGAGGGCCAGGCTCCGGGGCTGACCCGCCGCCCGTCGCCTACAGGCGGTGCCAGCGGCAGATCACCGCGAAGTCGTCGGGGTCCAAGCTGGCGCCCCCGACCAGGGTCCCGTCGATGTCGGCCTGGCGCATGAGCGCCTCGATGTTGCCCGGCTTGACGCTGCCGCCGTACTGGACCCGCAGCGCCTCGGCGGCGTCGGTCCCGCGGCGCTCGGCGACGGCCGCGCGCACCACCCCGCAGGTCGCGCCCGCCTCGCCGGGCTCGGCGGTCCGCCCCGTGCCGATCGCCCAGACGGGCTCGTAGGCGATGACCATGCCGGCGACCTGCCGGTCCTCGACGCCGTCCAGGCACGCCTCCACCTGTCCCACGACGACCGACTCGGTCCGGCCCTGGTCGCGCTGCTCCTCGGACTCGCCGACGCACAGGATCGGCGTCATGCCGTGCGCCAGGACGGCGCGGACCTTGCGGTTTACGACGTCGTCGGTCTCCCCGAACAGCCGCCGGCGCTCCGAGTGGCCGCACACGACATAGGACACGTCCAGCTTGGCGAGCATCCCCGGGCTCACCGCGCCCGTGAACGAGCCGGACTCCTCCCAGTGGCAGTCCTGGGCGCCGAGGCCGATGCGCAGCCGGTCCCCCTCGATCAGGGTCTGCACGCTGCGCAACGCGGTGAACGCCGGGCAGACGACCACCTCTGTGCGGTCGTAGTCGGTGTCGTCCAGGTGGTAGCCCAGGCGCTGGACGAGCTGGATGGCCTCGAGGTGGTCGAGGTTCATCTTCCAGTTGCCCGCCTGCAGCGGCAGCCTGCTCACCGGCGCGCGCTCCCGTCCCCGCGCAGGGCGGCGATGCCGGGGAGCTCCGCGCCCTCCAGGTACTCAAGCGCCGCTCCCCCGCCGGTCGACACGTGGTTGACCTGGTCGGCGAGCTTCAGCTGGCGGATCGCGGCCGCGCTGTCGCCACCGCCGATGACCGTGAAGCCGGCGCAGGCGGCGACGGCCCGCGCGACCCCCTCGGTGCCGGCCCTGAACTCGTCCCACTCGAAGACGCCCATCGGCCCGTTCCACAGCACCGAGCCGGCGTCGGCGATGGCCGTGGCGAAGCGGGCGACCGTGTCCGGCCCCACGTCCAGGCCCATCGTGCCGTCGGGGATCTCGCCGGCCGGCGCCGTGCGGGCCGCGGCCCGGGGGGAGAACTCGTCGGCGACGACGACGTCGGCGGGCAGGAGCAGCTCCACGCCGCCGTGCTCGGCCGCATCGAGCAGCCGCCGCACGTCGCCGAGCCGGTCGGTCTCGACGCGACTGTCCCCCACGGCCAACCCCCGGGCGCGCAGGAACGTGAAGCACATCGCGCCGCCGATGAGCAGGCGATCCACCCGCTCCAGCAGGTTGTCGATGACGCCGAGCTTGTCGGACACCTTCGCGCCGCCCAGGACCGCGCAGAACGGGCGGGGCGGGTCCTCCAGCAGGCGCCCCAGCGCCCGCAGCTCACCCGCCAGCAGCTCTCCGGCCACGGCCTGCTCGAAGCGCGCCGGCACGCCGACGACGCTGGCGTGGGCCCGGTGAGCGGCGCCGAACGCGTCGTTGACGTAGACGTCGCCGAAGGCGGCCAGGGCGTCGACGAAGCCGTCGTCGTCGGCCTCCTCGCCGGGTTCGAAGCGGAGGTTCTCCAGCAGCAGCACGTCGCCGTCGTCGAGCGCGCCCGCCTTGGCCCGCGCATCGTCGCCGACCACGTCCCGCGCCGCCGCCACCGGTGCCCCCGCCAGCTCCGCCAGGCGCTCGGCGACCGGGGCCAGGCGCAGCTCCTCGACGACCTGCCCCCCGGGTCGTCCCAGGTGGCTCATCAGCACGAGGCGACCCCCGGCGTCGCGCAGCCGCTGGATGGTCGGCAGTGACGCCTCGAGGCGCAGGTCGTCAGTGACCCGGCCGCCGTCCAGCGGCACGTTCAGGTCGACGCGGACGAGGACCCGACGCCCCCGGGGGGCCAACGCGTCGAGCCCGGGGACCGCGCCGGTGGGGGCACCGTCGGGCACTACGGCAGCCGGTCGCCGACGTAGCGGGTCAGGTCGACCATGCGGTTGGAGAAGCCCCACTCGTTGTCGTACCAGCCGAGCACCTTGACCAGCGAGCCGTTGACCATGGTCGTCGGGCTGTCGAACACGCAGCTGTGCGGGTTGCCGACGACGTCCTGGCTGACGAGCGGCTCGGTGCTGTACTCGAGGATCCCGGCGAGGTCGCCCTCGGCGGCGGCGCGGTAGGCGTCGTTGACCTCCTCGACGCTGGTCTCCCGGCCCACGTTGACGACCAGGTCGGTGATGGAGCCGACCGGCGTGGGCACGCGCAGCGCCATGCCGTCGAGGCGGCCCTGCAGGGAGGGCAGAGGCTTGGCCGCCGCCCGGGCCGCCCCCGTCGACGTCGGGATGATCGACAGCGCGGCCGCGCGGGCCCGGCGCAGGTCCTTGTGCGGCGCGTCCTGCAGGGCCTGGTCGTTGGTGTAGGCGTGCACCGTCGTCATGAACCCGCTGTCGACCCCGAACGCGTCGGTCAGCACCTTGGCCAGCGGCACGACGCAGTTGGTCGTGCAGCTGCCGTTCGACACGACGTCGTGCGCGTCGGCGTCGTAGTCGCCCTCGTTGGCGCCCATGACGACCGTCAGGTCCTCGGACTTCCCCGGCGCCGAGATGAGCACCTTCTTCGCCCCACCCTCGAGGTGGCCGGCCGCCTGGTCGCGCTGGGTGAACAGGCCGGTGGACTCGACGACGATGTCGACGCCGAGGTCCTTCCAGGGAAGGTCGGTCGGGCTGCGCTCGGACAGCACCGCGACCTGCCGGCCGTCGACGACGATGGCGTCGTCGGACGCCTCCACCGTGCCCGGGTACGGCCCGTAGACGCTGTCCCGCCGCAGCAGGTGGGCCAGGGTCGCTGCGTCGGTCAGGTCGTTGACGGCCACGAACTCGAAGTCGGCGCCGCGCTCCCGGGCGGCCCGCAGGTACATGCGCCCGATGCGCCCGAAGCCGTTGATGCCGACGCGGATGGCCATGATCGCCTCACTTCGCCTCGTGGCCGGGGGGCGCGCCACCGTGGCGCGCGGGGTCGCTGACCACTCTTACCGATCGCGTCCGCCCGAAACCGGGCGCGGTGCCAGCAGCGGCGCCAGCGCCGCGGCGACCCTGGCGGGGTCGTGGGCGGCGATGGCCCGCCCCCGCCCGTCCCGGGCGACCAGGTCCGCCCGCAGCACCCGGCCGACCCGCGGATCGTCCACCGCCGCCCCCAGCGGGCTCGCCCGCCCACACCCGTGCGGGCCGTCGTGCACGAGCACGCCGTCCAGGCGGAGCCCGTCGACGTGACGGAACAGCGCGTCGACGTGGGCCCCCGCGCTCATCCCGGACGTCTCGCCGGGCTGGGTGCAGACGTTGGCGAGGTAGACCACGGTGGCGCTGCTCGCCCGCAGGGCGGTGACCAGATCGGCCACCAGCAGGGTGGCGATGACGCTGGTGAACAGGCTGCCGGGCCCCAGGAGCACCAGGTCGGCACGGCTGACGGCCGCCACCGCCTCGGGCATGCCCGGCGGTCGGGGCGGGTCGAGCCAGATGTCCTCGATGCGGCCCTGGGCCCTGGCCACCCGCGCCTGGCCGTCGACACGGGCGCCGGCGACCACCGCGCCCAGGCGCACGGGCTGCTCGGTGGCCGGGTAGACCGCGCCGGCGCAGTCCAGCAGTCGCCGCATGGCGCGCAGCGCGGCCGGCCAGTCCCCGCCGGCCTCCTCGACGAGCGCCACCAGCGCGAGGTTGCCCAGCGCGTGGCCGCGCAGGTCGCCCCGGTCGAAACGGTGCGACAGCAGACCGGCCAGGTCCTGGTTGCGGGCCAGGGCCAGCAGCGCCATGCGCAGGTCGCCGACGCCGATGCCGCCGAATTCCCGGCGCAGCCGGCCGCTGGAGCCGCCGTCGTCGGCGGCGGTGACCACGGCGGTCGGCTCGACGTCCAGGGATCGCAGGGCGCGCAGCACCTGGGCCAGCCCGTGGCCCCCGCCGAGCGCCACCACCCGGGCGCCGGGCACGCGTCTCACTCCCGGGCCTGGTCGCGGTGGTCGACCCGCACGTCCACGCCGAGGGCCCGGATGTGCTCGGCCAGCGCCTCGCCGACCGCGACCGAGCGGTGCCGCCCGCCGGTGCAGCCGATCGCGATGGTCAGGTAGCGCTTGCCCTCCTTGACGAAGGCGGGAACGGTCAGGTCGAGCAGGGCGCCGACGCGGCGCAGGTACTCGACCGTCTCCGGGCGCCCCAGGACGTAGTCGCTGACCGGCTCGTCCATGCCGGTCAGCGGGCGCAGCTCGTCGACCCAGTGGGGGTTCGGCAGGAAGCGCACGTCCAGGACCATGTCGGCGTCGCGCGGGGTGCCGTTCTTGAAGCCGAAGGTGACCACGTTGACGGACATACCGTCGGCGGAGCCGGAGGCGAACGCGTCGACGATGCGCTGGCGCAGCTCGTGCACGTTGAGATCGGTCGTGTCGACGATGAGGTCGGCCGCGGCCCGTAGGTCGGTCAGCAGCCGGCGCTCGCGCGCGATGCCGTCCACGACCCGGCCGCGCCCCGCCAGGGGATGGGTGCGCCTGGCCGCCTCATAGCGCCTGACGAGCTCGTCGTCGCCGGCTTCCAGGAACACCACCCGCGGGGACACCTTGCGCTCGGTCAGCGTCTCTAGACTCGCCCGCAGGTCGCCGAAGAACTCCCGGCCGCGCACGTCCACGACCAGCGCGACCCGCTCCACCGAGGATCCCGGTGCGGTCGCCAGCTCGATGACCCCGCCCATCAGGGCGGGCGGGAGGTTGTCGATGACGAAGAAGCCGACGTCCTCGAGCACCTTGGCGGCGGTCGTGCGCCCCGCGCCGGACAGGCCGGTGATGATGACGAGCTCCGGGCCCGTCACCGCGCCGCCGCGGGCCGGTGCAGCCGCTCGTACAACCTGGTGGCCAGCCCCTGGCTGATGCCCTCGACGCGCGCGAGCTGGTCGGGGCTGGCCTCGCGCACCCGCTTGACCGAGCCGAAGTGCGCCAGCAGCGCCGCCCGCCTCGTGGGGCCGATGCCGGGCACGTCGTCGAAGGCCGACCCGGTCATGCGCCGGCCCCGCAGCGACCGGTGGTAGGTCACCGCGAAGCGGTGCGCCTCGTCGCGGATGCGCTGCACGAGGTACAGGGCCTCGCTCGCGCGCGGCAGCACCACCGCCTCCTCGCGGTCGGGCAGGAACACCTCCTCCAGGCGCTTGGCCAGCGCGCACACGGCCACTCCCCGCACCCCGAGTGCCTCCAGCGCTCTGCGTGCCGCGTTGAGCTGCCCCTTGCCGCCGTCGATGACGACCAGGCTCGGCGGGTACGCGAACTTGCGGGCCGTCCCCTCGTCGTCGACCGTGGGCGGCGCCGCCTCGTCGAGGAGCCGGCGGAACCGCCGCGTGATGACCTCCTGCATCATCGCGAAGTCGTCCTGACCCTCCACTCCGCGGATCCTGAAGCGACGGTACTCGGACTTGCGCGGCAGGCCGTCCTCCATGACGACCATCGAGGCGACCGAGTCGGTGCCCTGAAGCGTCGAGATGTCGTAGCACTCGATCCGCAGCGGCGCCTCCGCCAACCCCAGCGCGTCCTGCAGCTCGTGCAGCGCCTGGCTGCGGGCGTTGAAGTCCTTGGCCCGCTTCAGCCGGTGCTGGTGGAAGGCCTCCACGGCGTTCTCCCGCACGGTGTCCAGGAAGGCCCGCTTGTCGCCCCGCTGGGGAACGCGCACGGCCACCCGGCCGCTCCTGGGGTCCCCCCGGGCGTCGCGACGCAGGCCGGTGAGCAGCTCCTCCAGCGCCTCGCGGTCGTCGGGCTCCACGGGCACGAGGACCTCACGGGGGACGTCCTGCGCGCGCTCCATGGCCAGTTGCAGCAGGAAGCGCCCCACCAGGGCCGGCGTGTCCAGGTCCTCCACCCGGTCGACGGTCCACCCCTTGCGCCCCACGACCCTGCCGTTGCGGACGAAGAACGCCTGGAACGCCGCCTCGAGCTCGTCGGCGTGGAAGTGGACGGCGTCGAAGTCCTCGCGGCGCCCGGTCGCCATCGCCTGGCGCTCCAGGACCCTGCGGGCGGCGACGAGCTGGTCGCGCAGGCGGGCGGCCGCCTCGAAGTTCAGCTTGCCGGCCTCGGAGGCCATGCGCTCGGACAACTCGGCGAGGACCTCGTCGGTGTGTCCGGACAGGAAGCCGATGAGCGCCTCGACGAGCTCGCGGTGCTCGGCGTGGCTGACGTTGCCCACGCACGGCGCCGAGCAGCGCCCGATGTGGTGCAGCAGGCAGGGCCGATCGTTGCGCCGGCAGCGGTCGAACACCGCCTGGGAGCAGGTCCGGACGGGGAAGACGCGCAGCAGCAGGTCGAGCGTCTCGCGGATCGCGTAGGCGTGGGCGTACGGGCCGAAGTAGCGGGTGCCGTCCTTGCGGGGGTTGCGCCGCACCATGGCCCGCGGCACGTCGTCCTGGACGGTCACCGCGAGGTAGGGATAGCTCTTGTCGTCGGTGTAGCGGACGTTGTAGCGGGGTCGGTGGCGCTTGATGAGGTTGTACTCGAGGTGGAGGGCCTCGACCTCGTTGTCACAGACGATCCACTCGACGCGCGCCGCGGCCTCCAGCATCGCGCGCGTGCGCTGGGCGATGCCCGACCAGGCCCCGAAGTAGCTCGCCAGGCGTGACCGCAGGCTCTTGGCCTTGCCGACGTAGATGACGCGGTCGTGACGGTCGCGCCACAGGTAGCACCCGGGCTCCGCCGGGACGGTGCCCGGTTCGGGGCGAAATGTCAGGGTAGGGTTACGGTGCACCCCGCCAGTCTCGCAGGCGAGGGGGCCCGACACCGCCCGGCCGGCCGGGCGGCGCCACGGAGAGGAGAGCCACGATGGGCATCGGCGCGAGCATCTTCCTCATCGCGCTCGGGGCGATCTTCGCGTTCGCCGTCGAGTACGAGCTGGCCGGGATCGACATTCAGGTCGTCGGCCTCGTGCTCATGCTGGCCGGGCTGATCGGCCTGGTGATGACCTTCACGCTGTTCCGCCGCCGCGACGTCGTCGTGCGCGAGACCCCGCCCGCCGAGCGTGAGGTGATCCGCGAGCGCGACCGGCGCGACCCGGGCGCCCTGTAGCCCGGTCGGGGGTGGCCCGCCGCCGGGGTGGTTTCGGCCCGGCGCGTCTGCGGTACGGCGTTGCGTCGAGCGGGCGGACGACGCGGGAGGTCCGATGAAGCCCGTCGTGCTGTGGGCGGTGCCGAGGTCGGTGTCGACGGCGTTCGAGCGGGTCTTCGTCGAGCGCGACGACTTCGAGGTCCTCCACGAGCCGTTCGCGGCGTCCTACTACTACAGCGACGAGCGCTGCAGCGACCGGTTCGCCGGGGCCGAGGCCGACCCGGGGTCGCGCTACGACGCCGTCCTGGCCGAGGTGACCCGCCCGCGTGAGCGCCGGGTGTTCGTGAAGGACATGGCCACCCACGTCCGTCCCCTGATCGGCGCGGAGCTCGCCGGGCGCTTCACCAACAGCTTCATCGTCCGCAGTCCCGACGAGGCGCTGCCGTCGCTGCACGAGAAGTGGCCCGACTTCACCGAGGAGGAGGCCGGCTACGAGCCGCTCGCGTGCATGTACGACGCGTGCGTGCAACGGGGCGAGGACCCCCCGGTCGTCGACGCGGCGGAACTCGTGGCCGACCCGGCGGGGACCCTCGCCGCGTACTGCGCGCGCCTCGGCATCCCCTTCGACGCCTCCGCGCTCAGCTGGCGCCCCGGCACCGTCGGGGAGTGGAGCGCCTGGGGCGGCTGGCACGAGCGGGCGCAGGAGACGAGCGGGTTCTCGCGGCCGCGGGAGCGCACGCTGCCGCCCGAGCTGGAGCCGGTGCGCGACCGCATGCGGCCGTTTTACGAGCGTCTGCGCAGCCGCCGCCTCCCCGTCGACTGAACACCAACGTCGGCATATCGACGATAGCCTTCAGTCGAGCAGGTGCGGGGGCGGTCAGGCCAGCAGGGGCTGCAGGAACTTGCCGGTGTAGCTCTCCCCCACGGTGGCGACATCCTCGGGGGGGCCGGCGGCCACGACCGTCCCCCCGCCCGAGCCGCCCTCGGGACCCAGGTCGATGACCCAGTCGGCGGTCTTGACGATGTCGAGGTCGTGCTCGATCACGATCACCGTGTTGCCCTTGTCGACCAGACGGTGCAGCACGCCGAGCAGCTTCGCCACGTCGTCGAAGTGCAGGCCCGTCGTCGGCTCGTCGAGGATGTACACGGTCTGACCGGTCGCGCGCTTGCGCAGCTCGGAGGCGAGCTTGACCCGCTGGGCCTCCCCTCCCGACAGGGTCGTGGCGGGCTGGCCGAGGCGGACGTAGCCCAGGCCGACGTCGTTGAGCGTCTGCAGGTGGCGGGTGATCGTGGGGACGTTGCCGAAGAACGCCAGCGCCTCCTCGACGGGCATCTCCAGCACCTCGCTGATCGTGCGGCCCTTGTAGTGCACCTCGAGCGTCTCGCGGTTGTAGCGTCGACCCTTGCAGACCTCGCACGGGACGTAGATGTCGGGCAGGAACTGCATGTCGATGGTGATCGTCCCCTCGCCCCGGCAGGCCTCGCAGCGCCCGCCCTTGACGTTGAAGCTGAAGCGCCCGGGCAGGTAGCCGCGGACCCTGGCCTCCTGGGTGGAGGCGAACAGCCGTCGGATGTGGTCGAACAGGCCGGTGTACGTGGCCGGGTTGGAGCGGGGCGTGCGCCCGATGGGCGACTGGTCGATGCCGACGACCTTGTCCACGCGGTCCAGGCCGTCGATGCCCTCGTGCCGGCCCGGGACGACCTTGCTCGCGTAGACATGGCGCAG
The DNA here is from genome assembly GCA_019347785.1 of Actinomycetota bacterium. Lineage (GTDB taxonomy): Bacteria > Actinomycetota > Nitriliruptoria > Euzebyales > Egibacteraceae > JAHWKQ01. Next base: position 6,164 of record JAHWKQ010000021.1, on the reverse strand, counting down.
CAGGCCCGCGTAGAGGACGTCGTTGACCAGCGTCGACTTGCCCGAGCCCGACACGCCGGTGACGGCGCAGAAGGTGCCCAGCGGGAAGGTGACCGTCAGCCCGCGGAGGTTGTGCTCGCCGGCGCCGCGGACCACGAGGTCGTGGCCGCGGCGCGGCCGGCGGCGCTCGGCGGGCAGGGGGATCTCGCGGCGCCCGGCAAGGTAGTCGCCGGTGATGGAGGCCGGGTGGTCGAGGAGGCCTGCCAGGGAGCCCGTGTGCACGATCTGACCGCCGTGCTCGCCGGCCCCCGGGCCGATGTCGACGACGTGGTCGGCCGCCTCGACGGTCGACCGGTCGTGCTCGACGACGATGACGGTGTTGCCGAGGTCGCGCAGCCGCAGCAGCGTCTCGATGAGCCGCTCGTTGTCGCGCTGATGCAGGCCGATGGACGGCTCGTCGAGGACGTACAGGCAGCCCACGAGCCCCGAGCCGATCTGCGTCGCCAGGCGGATGCGCTGCGCCTCGCCGCCGGCCAGCGTCCCCGCCGCCCGCGCCAGGGTGAGGTAGTCCAGCCCGACGTCCAGCAGGAAGCGCAGCCGGGTGCGGATCTCCCGAAGCACCTGGTCGGCGACCAGCGCGTCGCGCTCGCTCAGCTCGAGCCGGTCGAAGAACGCGTCGATCTCGTCGACGGACCGGGCGCACAGCTCCGCGATGCTCGCCCCGTCGACCGTCACCGCCAGCGGGAGGGGGCGCAGGCGGGCGCCCCGACACGCGCTGCACGGCACCTCGCGCATGTACTCCTCGATGCGCTCCCGGGTGTACGCCGACTCGGTCTCGCCGTGGCGGCGCAGCAGCTGGGCGACGACACCCTCGAACGTCGCCCAGTACGCCCGGCGGCGCCCGAAGCGGTTGGTGTAGCGCACATGCACGCGGGCGTCACTGGGCAGCCCGTAGAGCACGGCGCGCCGGTGGTCGGCCGGCAGCTCCCGCCACGGCGTCGCCGGGTCGAAGCCGAGGTGGTCGGCGACGGCGCGCAGCAGCTGCGCGTAGTACGTCGACTGACCGGGCGTCGACCACGGCAGCAGCACCCCCTCGGCGATCGAGCGGTCCGCGTCCCCGACCACGAGGTCGGGGTCGACCTCCAGGCGCGTGCCCAGCCCCGAGCAGGTCTCGCAGGCGCCGTACGGCGTGTTGAACGAGAAGTCGCGCGGCGCGAGCTGCGGGAACGACAGCCCGCAGGCGGCGCACGCCAGGTGCTCGCTGAACAGCAGCGGCTCGTCGGGCGCGGCGTCAGCGGGGCGGTCGCCCGGGGACGGGACCAGCTCGATCGCCGCCAGGCCCTCGGCCAGCTGCAGGGCCGTCTCGATGGAGTCGGCCAGCCGCCGGCGGATGCCGGGCTTGGCGACGAGCCGGTCGACGACGACCTCGATGGTGTGCTGCTCGTAGCGGGCCAGCCCCACCGGGTCCCCGCCCTGAGCGAGGTCGACGATCCGGCCGTCGACACGGGCCCGCGCGTAGCCGCGCGCCGACAGGTCGCCCAGCAGCCGCTCGTAGTTGCCCTTGCGGCCGCGGACGACCGGGGCGAGCACCATGAAGCGGGTGCCCTCGGGCAGCTGCTCGATCTGGTCGGTGATCTGCTCGGCGGTCTGGCGCCGGATGGGCCGTCCGCAGCGGGGGCAGTGCGGCCGGCCGACGCGGGCGTACAGCAGCCGCAGGTAGTCGTAGATCTCGGTGATGGTCCCGACCGTCGACCGCGGGTTGCGGCTGGTCGACTTCTGGTCGATGGAGATCGCCGGCGACAGGCCCTCGATCGCGTCGACGTCCGGCTTCTCCATCTGCCCCAGGAACTGGCGCGCGTACGCGGACAGCGACTCGACGTAGCGACGCTGGCCCTCGGCGTAGATGGTGTCGAAGGCCAGGCTGGACTTGCCGGAGCCGGACAGCCCGGTGAAGACGATGAGCGCCTCGCGGGGCAGCTCCACGTCGATGTTGCGCAGGTTGTGCTCGCGGGCGCCGCGGATCGTGAGCGTGTCGCGATGCTGGGCGGGGGTAGCCATCCCGGGTGATTCTACCGGGGGGTGTCGCCGGGCCCGGCAGCGCCGGCGCCGCCCCGCACGGGCGTAGAGTCGACAGGCATGGACGACGACTACGGGGGCCACGCCGAGCCCGGCGGCCCCGCGCTCAGCCGCACCGTCACGCTTCCCTCGGGCCGGGCCGTCGAGGTGCGCAAGCTGTCGGTGGGTCCCATGGACAACAACGCCTACCTGCTGGTGGACCCGGTCGAGGGACAGGCCCTGCTCGTCGACGCGGCCGCCGAGCCGGCGCGCCTGCTGGACCAGCTGCGCGGGGTGGAGCTCGTCGGCGTCCTCACGACCCACGGCCACCGTGACCACTGGCAGGCGCTGGATACCGTCGCCGACGCGACCGGGGTCCCGACGTGGCTGCATCCCGCTGACCGGGACCTGGTACCGCGGGTCGCCGACCATGACGCGGCCGACGGCGCCCGCGTGGCCTTCGGCGGGGCGGAGGTGCGCCTCGTCCACACGCCGGGTCACACCGCCGGCAGCGTCTGCGCGCTGTTGGGCGACAGCCACCTGTTCACCGGGGACACCCTGTTCCCGGGCGGCCCGGGCAACACGTTCGGCGACCCGGAGGCGTTCCGGACGATCATGCGCTCGCTGCGCGAGCGGCTGTTCACCCTGCCCGACCGGACCTGGGTCTACCCGGGGCACGGCGACGACACGACCCTCGGGCGCGAGCGACCCCACCTGGACGAATGGGAGGCCCGCGGCTGGTAGCGGCCCCGGCCCGCTAGGCCGTCGTGTCGGTCCGCGCGCCCAGGTCGATCGTGTCGTCCGGCTCGCCGTCGCCGGCGTCGGCGGGGCGACGCTCGCGGGGCGGCAGCCAGCGCTCGGCGGCCCGGCGGTCGGCGTCGGAGGCGCCGTCGAGGTCGTCTGGGTCGGCCAGCCAGAAGCCCTGCACCCGCTGGACGGTCGGGCCCGTCTTGAGCAGGGCGCGGCCCTTGACGCCGGCGATGGACGGGCCCAGCGCCTCGTCGTGGAACAGCGCGTGCGACGCCGCCTGGTCGTGCGGCCCGACCGCCAGACGCGCCTCGAGGTTGCGCCTGACGTCGGCGGGAAGGCCCTCGAGGGCGTCGGGGCGCTGGTCGGCGAGCAGCAGGTGCACGCCCACCTGGCGGCCCTTGCGCGCGATCGACCGCAGGTTGCCCGGCAGGGACGGCCCGGAGGCGTCCCGGCGCGCCTCGTCGAGCAGGCTCGTGGCCTCGTCGACGACGAGGAGCACCGGCCGGCGGTCCTCGTCCGCCACGGCCTGCCCGCGCCGCCGCGCGACCCGCAGCCGGCGGTAGCGCTCGTCCATCTCGCGCCGCGCCCACGCCACCAGCGCCGTCCTGGCCCCCGCGGTGTCGTCGGCGACGTCGACGCCGGGCCGCCCCGCCAGGTAGCCGAAGTCGCCACCGCCCTTGGCGTCGACCACGGCGACACGCCAGCCGGCCCGCAGCGCCCCCGCGACCACCACACGCACCAGCGTCGTCTTGCCCGAGCCGGTCCGTCCGGTCACCAGCAGGTGGGCGGCCTGCCGGACGTCCCACACGGCCAGGCGCCGGCCCTCGCCGTCGTGCACGCCGGGGGCCTGGGGGTCGGTCAGCCCCAACGGCAGCCGGTCGGAACCCAGGTCCCATCCGGTGTAGGTGGCGCGGGGGGGCAGGCGGGGCACGCGGTGGAAGCGGACCCGGTCGACGATGGTGTCCCACTCCCCCCGCCAGTGCCCACCGAGCTTGGCCTCGATGGCCGTGAGCAACTCGTCGCGCGGGCGCGGCTCGCCGTCGCGGAAGCTCGGCGGGTAGTGGATGTCCACGCTGATCGCGTGGCCATGCTCGTCCCGGCCGATGCGCAGCCACTCACCCGGTCGCAGCAGGCGCCGGTCAAGGCGCACGCCGCCGTGGCCGTCGAGCACCTCGACCGGGGTGACCGCCGGCACCCCGGTGATCGGCGCGACCGCCTGGCTCAGGCGCTGCAGCTCCGCGTCGTAGCGGTGCTCGGACCCGCCCACGTCCCCACGGCTGAACGCGAGGAACGCGGCCCACAGCACGACGACGATCGCGAACAGCACCAGCACCGACCACAGGGTGGGGACGGCCCGGACAGCGACCAGCAGGGCGGCCGAGCCGGCGAGGACGGCCAGGGCGCGCCGGCGCCACGAGACGACGCGCCCGCGCAGCTCGTCGAGCCACCCACGCACCCTTGCCATGGGTTCCCAGTAGACACCGGCGAGACCGCCGGCGCCACGGCGGGCGGCAGGACATGTCACGGGCAGTGGGCTGCGACTACGCCCAGGGCCATCTTCTGGCGCGACCGGGCTGATCCGCCGCTAGCGGGTGGCCTCCCGCATGCCGCGCAGCTCCCGGCGCAGGTCGGCGATCTCGTCGCGCAGGCGCGCGGCGTACTCGAAGCGCAGGTCGGCGGACGCCTCGTGCATCTCGTCGGTCAGGGTCTGGATGAGCGTGGCCAGCTCGGCGTCGGGCAGGTCGCCGGTGTCCGTCACCGCCTCGCCCGCGCGGCGGCGCGATCGCCGCAGCTCGGGCACGGCCGCCGCGTAGGGCACGCCGGCCTCGGCGGCCCGGGCCATCTGGATGATGTCGCCGACCTTCTTGCGGATCGACTGCGGGTCGATGCCGTGGGCGGTGTTGAAGTCCTGCTGCAGCTTGCGCCGGCGGTTCGTCTCGTCGATCGCGCGCTGCATCGACTCGGTGACGTGGTCCGCATACATGATCACCTGGCCGGCGACGTTGCGCGCGGCCCGCCCGATCGTCTGGATCAGCGAGGTCTCCGAGCGCAGGAAGCCCTCCTTGTCCGCGTCGAGGATGGCCACGAGCGAGACCTCGGGCAGGTCCAGGCCCTCGCGCAGCAGGTTGATGCCCACCACCGCGTCGAACTCGCCGAGCCGCAGCTCACGCAGGATCTCGATGCGCTGGACCGTGTCGATCTCCGAGTGCAGGTAGCGCACCCGCGCGCCCGACTCCAGCAGGTAGTCGGTGAGGTCCTCGGCCATCTTCTTCGTCAGCGTCGTGACCAGGATGCGCTCGTCACGCCCGGCGCGCTCTTCGATCTCGGCGATGAGGTCGTCGATCTTGCCCTTCGTCGGGCGCACCATGACCTCGGGGTCCATCAGGCCCGTGGGGCGTATGACCTGCTCGACGACGGTACGGGCCATGCGCCGCTCGAACGGCCCCGGGGTGGCCGACACATGCAGCGTCTGGGGCACCCGGGCGCGGAACTCCTCGAAGGTGAGGGGGCGGTTGTCGCAGGCGCTCGGGAGCCGGAAGCCGTGCTCGACGAGCACGCGCTTGCGCGACATGTCGCCCTCGTACATGCCGCCGATCTGGGGCACCGTCACGTGCGATTCGTCGACGATGAGCAGGAAGTCGCCGGGGAAGTAGTCCAACAGCGTGTGCGGCGCCTCGCCCGCCTCGCGGCCGTCGATGTGGCGCGAGTAGTTCTCGATCCCGGAGCAGAAGCCGATCTCGCGCATCATCTCCAGGTCGTAGGCGGTCCGCATGCGCAGCCGCTGCGCCTCGAGCAGCCGCTGCCGGGACTCCAGCTGCGCGAGGCGCTCGGCGAGCTCGGCCTCGATCGTGGCGACCGCCCGCTCCATGCGCTCCGGGCTGGCGACGTAGTGCGAGTTGGGGAAGATCCAGGCCTCGTCGATGGTGGCGACCAGCTCGCCGGTCAATGGGTCCAGCCGCGTGACGCGGTCGACGGTGTCCCCGAAGAACTCGATGCGGAAGGCCAGCTCCGAGTCGGCCGGGTGCACCTCGAGGGTGTCGCCGCGGACCCGGAACCTGCCGCGCACGAAGTTCAGGTCGTTGCGCTCGTACTGAAGGTCCACGAGCTTGCGAAGCACGGCGTCGAGCTCGGCGTCCTGGCCCACCGTCAGCCGCAGCACGTGCTTGGCGTACTCCTCGGGTGACCCCAGGCCGAAGATGCACGAGACGCTGGCGACGATGAGCACGTCGCGACGGGAGAGCAGCGCCATGGTGGCGCGGTGGCGCAGGCGCTCCACCTCGTCGTTGATCGAGGAGTCCTTCTCGATGAACGTGTCCGTCGAGGGGATGTAGGCCTCGGGCTGGTAGTAGTCGTAGTAGCTGACGAAGTACTCGACCCGG
>JAHWKQ010000174.1 GCA_019347785.1 Actinomycetota bacterium | reverse complement strand
CGCGCGGCGGCCGGGCGTTCGGGGGGGTCGGGGCGGACGGCCGGCCCCGGCGCGCCGTCACCGCGTCTTGGGGGCAGGGGGCGTTCCCCGACCGGCGGTGCCCCGCGCGCCGCGCGGGCAGCCCGCGCCCGGCCGCCGCCGCCCCCCGGGGCGGGGCCGGCCGACCCGGTGCGAGTCCGGGGCCGACGGTGACAGTCCGGATGGGAGAGGACGCGCACGGCCGCGCCGGCCCGCCCGGCGCGGCGGTGCTCGGCGTGCTGCGCGCCCGCCGGCCCCGTCGCCGGAGGAGGTGTGAGCAGGATGCGCGCAGCCGCCGACGCGATCGTCGACGTCGACGTCGCGTTCATGCGCCGCGCCCTGGCCCTGGCCGAGCGGGGACGCGGCCGCACGTCGCCGAACCCGCTGGTGGGCTGCGTCGTCGTGTGCGACGACGTGGTGGTCGGCGAGGGTCACCACGACCGCGCGGGCGGGCCCCACGCCGAGGTGGTGGCGCTGCGCGCGGCGGGTGCGCTGGCCCGGGGCGCGACCGTCTACGTCACACTCGAGCCGTGCGACCACACGGGGCGGACCGGCCCGTGCACGGCCGCGCTGCTCGGCGCCGGGGTCGCGCGGGTCGTGGCCGCCGTGGCCGACCCCGGCCCGATCGCCGGGGGCGGGGCGGCGCGCCTGCGGTCCGGTGGCGTCGCCGTCGACGTCGGCTGCCTGGGCGACGAGGCGCGTCGGCAGAACGAGCACTGGCTGCACGCCGCGGCCACCGGCAGGCCCTTCGTCGTCGTAAAGGCGGCCGTCAGCCTCGACGGGCGGATCGCCGCCGCCGACGGCACGTCGCGGTGGCTGACAGGGGTCCAGGCCCGCGCCCGCGCCCACCGGCTGCGCGCGGACGTCGACGCCGTCGCCGTCGGCTCGGGCACCGTGCTGGCCGACGACCCGTGGCTGACCTGTCGGCAGCCGGGACACGACGGCCCCCAGCCCCTGCGCGTCGTGCTGGACCGCCGTGGGCGCACCAGCCCGGCTCACCGCGTCTACGACGGGGTCGGCCCCACCCTGCTGGTGACCGGGCCGGGCGAGGGGCGGGTCTGGGACGACCCCGGCGCCGTCGCCGCGCTGGCCGACGTCGAGGTGGCCAGGCTCGACGCGGCCGCCGGGCCGGCCGCGGTTCTGGCCGCGCTGTGGGTCCGCGGGGTGAGCGGCCTGCTGGTGGAGGGGGGCGCGCGGGTGGCGACCTCCTTCCTGGTGGCGGGCCTGGCCGACAAGCTCGTCGTCCACGTCGCGCCGCTGCTGCTCGGCGCGGGCGGCCGCTCCATGGTGGACGCCGGCGTCGTCGCCACGGTCGCCGGCGCCCCGCGCTTCCGCCTGGCGACCGCCGAGCGCGTCGGGGACGACGCCGTGCTGACGCTGTACCCGTCGGCGCCGGAGCCGGGGTAGCGGGGTGTTCACCGGCATCGTCGAGGAGGTCGGCGCCGTCGCGGGGGTGGAGCGGTCCGGTGCGACCGCCTCGGTGACGGTACGGTGCCGGACGGTCGTCGGCGACGCCCGCGCCGGCGACTCGGTCAGCGTCAACGGCTGCTGCCTGACGGCCAGGGACGTGCGCCCCGACGGCTTCCGCGCCGACTTGATGGGCCCGACGCTGGACACCACCGCCCTGGGGGACCTGGTGCCCGGGTCCCGGGTGAACCTGGAGCGTCCCGTGGCCGCGGCGGGCCGCCTGGGCGGGCACCTCGTGCAGGGCCACGTCGACGCGGTCGCCGAGGTGCTCGGGGTCGATCCCCAGCACGCGTGGACCCTGCTGACGTGCTCGCTGCCCGACGAGCTGGCGCCCTACGTCGTGGAGCGTGGCTCGATCGCGGTCGACGGCGTGTCCCTGACCGTGGCCGGCGTGGGCGGGGGCGCGTTCCGCGTCGGCCTCGTCCCCCACACGCTGCGGGCCACGACCCTGGGGGGCCGCCGGGTGGGCGACCGGGTGAACCTGGAGGCGGACGTCGTCGGGAAGTACGTCGAGGCGCTGCTGGGCGCGGGCGTGGCGTCCCCCTACGAGCGGGGAGCGTGACGGTGTTCGCCGACATCGAGCAGGCGGTCGCGCGGATCGCCGAGGGGGGCATCGTCGTCGTCGTCGACGGGGCCGACCGGGAGAACGAGGGCGACCTGATCATGGCCGCCGAGGCGGCCACCCCGGAGCGCATCGCCTTCTTCGTGCGCTACACGTCGGGGGTCATCTGCATGCCGCTGACGGGCGCGCGCCTGGACGAGCTCGACATCCCGCTGATGGTCAGCGCCAACACCGAGTCGCACCGCACGGCCTTCACAGTGTCGGTCGACGCGGCGTACGGCACGACCACGGGGATCTCCGCGGCCGACCGTGCGGCCACGATCCAGGCGCTCATCGACCCGGCCACCCGGCCCGGGGACCTGGCGCGCCCCGGACACATCTTCCCGCTGCGCTACGCCGAGGGCGGGGTACTCAAGCGCGCCGGGCACACGGAGGCCGCCGTCGACCTGGCCCGTCTGGCCGGGTGCGCCCCGGCCGGGGTGCTCTGCGAGGTCGTCAACGACGACGGGACCATGGCCCGCCTGCCCGAGCTGCGGCGCTTCGCCGCCGACCACGGGCTGCCGATCGTGTCGATCGGCGACCTCATCGCCCACCGCCGGCGCAAGGAGAAGCTCGTCCGGCGGGTCGTGGAGGCGCCGGTCCCCACCCCCTGGGGGCTGTTCACCGCCATCGGCTACGAGTCGGACATGGACGGCGACCAGCACGTCGCGCTCGTCTACGGCGAGCCGTACGGCAAGGCGGACGTGCTCGTGCGGATGCACTCGGAGTGCCTGACCGGCGACGTGTTCGCCAGCCTGCGCTGCGACTGCGGGACCCAGCTGCGCGACGCCCTGCGCAAGATCGCCGAGCACGGTGAGGGCGTCGTCGTCTACATCCGCGGCCACGAGGGTCGCGGCATCGGCATCATGCACAAGCTGCAGGCCTACAAGCTGCAGGACGGCGGCCGTGACACGGTCGAGGCCAACATCGAGCTGGGCTTCCCCGCCGACGTCCGTGACTACGGCACGGGAGCGCAGATCCTCGTCGACCTGGGCCTGTCGACGCTGCGCCTGCTGACGAACAACCCCGCCAAGCGCGCCGGCCTGGAGGGCTACGGGCTGCGCATCGTCGGCCGGGTGCCCCTGGAGACGACACCGACCCAGGAGAACCTGCGCTACCTGCGGGCCAAGCGGGACAAGATGGGCCACGAGCTGGGCGAGCTGCCCGCCGGCAGCGGGGAGGGCCTGTGAGGACGCATAGGGGGTCACTCGACGGCGCCGGGCTGCGGGTGGCCATCGTCGCGGCGCGATTCAACGAGGTGGTCGTGGAACGGCTGGTGTCCGGGGCGCTGGACTGCCTGCGCCGTCACGGCGTGGCCGACGACGACATCGAGCTGGCGTGGGTGCCGGGGTCGTTCGAGATCCCCGTCGTGGCCAGGCGCCTGGCCGAAAGCGGCCGCGTCGACGTGATCGTCGCGCTGGGCGCGGTGGTGCGGGGCCAGACCGCCCACTTCGACTACGTGGCCGGCCAGGCCGCCGGCGTGGGGCGGGTCGCCGAGGCCACCGGCGTGCCGGTCGCGTTCGGCGTGCTGACCACAGAGACCTTCAAGCAGGCCGTCGACCGGGCCGGCGGCAAGCTGGGCAACAAGGGGTGGGAGGCTGCCCTGACGGCGATCGAGACCGCACGGCTGATCGCCGGCGTGTAGCCGGCTTCAGCCCCGGGCCCCGCCGGCCGACGAGCCATGTGGACGCCGCGCCTCACCGGCGCGGCGCGCCCGACAGACTGGAACCGATGGACGTCGCCCTCCCGGCCGCCTGCGGGCTGCTCGGGCTGCTGCTCGGCTCCTTCGCCAACGTGGTCATCCACCGGGTGCCCGCCGGCGGCTCGCTGCTGCGGCCCGCCAGCGCCTGCCCCCGCTGCGCTGCGCCGATCGCGTTCCGCGACAACGTCCCGGTCGTGTCCTGGCTGCTGCTGAGAGGCCGCTGCCGGCGCTGCGCCGGGCGCATCAGCGCGAGCTACCCGCTCGTCGAGGTGGGCACGGCCGCGCTGTTCGCGGTCGTTGCCAGCCGCATCGGCTGGGATCCGGCGCTGCCGGGCTACCTGCTGTACGTCTGGACGCTGCTGGTCGTGGGGGTCATCGACGCGCGCACCCGGCGGATCCCCAACCGGCTCACCTACCCGCTGACGCCCGCGCTGCTGGCCCTGCTGGCGCTGGCCGCCGTCGCGCACGGCCAGCCCGGCTGGGCGGGCCGCGCGGCGCTGGCGGGGGTCACCGCCTGTGGGCTCCTGCTCGGCCTGGCGCTCGTCAACCCCCGGGGAATGGGCATGGGCGACGTCAAGCTGGCC
>JAHWKQ010000020.1 GCA_019347785.1 Actinomycetota bacterium | reverse complement strand
CTGGTCGACGACGCCCTGCGCGTGACCCGCCCGGGCGGGCGGGTCAACGTCTTCGCGGGCATGCCCAAGGAAGCGGCCTCGACGGTGCAGGCCAACCTCGTGCACTACAAGGAGCTGACCGTCACCGGCACGTCGGCCTGCCGGAGGGTGCACTACGAGAGCGCCTTCCGTCTCATCGAGAGCGGCCGGGTCGAGGCGGGCTCCATGGTCACCCACCGATTCCCGCTCACGCAGGTCGACAAGGCGCTCGCGGTCTCGGCGGGCAGCGAGGGGATCAAGGTCGCCGTGCTCCCGGCCGCCGGCGAGCAGGGGGAGTGACATGACGGCCGGCAACGGGACGGTCCAGTGGCTGCACGACCGGTACGCCGACATGCGGCGCATCCGCCGCTTCGAGGACATCACCTACACGCTGTTCCGGCGGGGCACGCTGGACGGTACTGCCCACATGGCGGCCGGGCAGGAGGCCGTGGCCGTCGGCGCCCGGGCGGCGCTGGGCGCCGACGACTACGTCTTCTCGACCTACCGCTGCCACCATCACGTGATCGCCGCCGGCGCCCCGATGGACCGCTGCTTCGCCGAGCTGCTGCAGCGCCGCACCGGGCTGTGCGGGGGCAAGGGCGGGTCGATGCACCTCACGAGCGTCGAGCACGGGGTCATGGGCTCCTACGCCATCGTCGGCTCGCAGTTGCCGATCGCGTGCGGGGCCGCGTGGTCGGCGCACATCCGCGGGACAGGCGGGGTCGCGGTGGCCTTCTTCGGCGACGGGGCCACCAACATCGGCGCGTTCCACGAGGCGCTCAATCTCGCGGCCGTGTGGCGGCTCCCGGCGGTGTTCGTCTGTGAGAACAACCTGTACGCGGAGTTCACCGCCATCGCCACGTCGATCAACGTGGAGCACCCCGCCTACGACCGCGCGCCCGCCTACGGGATGCCCGCCGCCATCGTCGACGGCAACGACGTGGAGGCGGTGCACGAGGCGGTGGCCACGGCCGTCGGGCGGGCCCGCGACGGTGACGGGCCGACCCTGCTCGAGGCCAAGACCTATCGTCGCTACGGCCACTCGCGCATCGACCCGGCCGACTACCGCCCCGACGAGGAGGAGGAGACCTGGTTCGCCAGGGACCCATTGACCGTCACCCGCCGCCGGCTGGACGAGCTCGGCGTGGAGGCCTCGCGGGTCGACGAGACCGACGAGCGGGTGGGGCGCGAGGTGGACGAGGCGCTGGAGACGGCCATGCAGGCGCCGGAGCCCGAGGTCGGCGACGCGTTCGCCGACGTGTACGCCGAGGGGGGTGCGGGATGGCGGAGCTGAGCTACCGCTACGCGGTGGCGGAGGGCCTCGCGCGCGAGATGCGCCGCGACCCGGCCGTGGTGGTGCTCGGCGAGGACGTCGCGGCGGCGGGCGGGGTGTGGAAGACCACCCAGGGGCTGCTCGACGAGTTCGGGCCCGAGCGAGTCTGGGACACGCCCATCTCCGAGCAGGCGATCGTCGGTGCGGCCATCGGCGCGGCCATGACGGGTCTGCGCCCGATCGCCGAGATCATGTACGCGGACTTCCTGGGGGTCTGCTGGGACCAGATCGCGAACCAGGCGGCCAAGCTGCGGTACATGACGGCCGGGCAGCTGACGGTGCCACTGGTGATCCGCACGATCCACGGCGGCGGTGTCGCGAAGGGGGCGCAGCACTCGCAGTCGCCGGAGAACTGGGCGCTGGCCGTGCCGGGTCTGCGCGTGGCGTGCCCGTCGACGCCGGCGGACGTCGTCGGGTTGCTGGCGGGGGCTGTCCGCGCCGACGACCCCGTGGTCGTCTTCGAGCACAAGGGCCTGCTCGGGTCGAAAGGCGAGGTGCCCGACGACGAGCATGTGCTCGAGCTCGGCCGCGCCGCCGTGCGGCGGCGGGGCACGGACCTCACGATCGTCGCCCTGTCCGCCACGGTCCGCCTGGCCCTGGAGGCCGCCGCTGAGCTCGAGGGACAGGACGTGTCCGCGGAGGTCATCGACCTGCGCACGCTGGTGCCGCTGGACGCCGGCTGCGTGCTCGAGTCGTTCAAGCGCACCAGCCGGCTGCTGATCGTGGAGGAGAACCCGCGCCAGGGCGGGTGGGGCGCCCAGATCGCCGCGCTCGTGGCGGAGGAGGCGTTCTGGTACCTCGACGCGCCCATCACCAGGGTCGCGGGGGAGTCGGTGCCGCTGCCGGCGGCCCGCGGCCTGGAGAACGCGGTTCTGCCCAGCGCCGACCAGGTGACCGAGACCGCGCTCAAGCTGGCGAGGACGTGACCATGGCGATGCTGCGCGCACGCGAGGTCGTGACCGGGCTATGCAAGCGCATGCTCCCCGACGGCCTCGGGGTCGGCAGCGCCGGCAACATCAGCGCCCGCGACGGCGACGAGGTCCTCATCACCCCCCGGGGCGTGCAGTACGACGTGCTCCAGCCGCACATGCTGTGCGTCGTCGACCCCGACGGCCGCCCGGTGGAGGCCGAGCGCACCCCCTCGACGGATACATCGCTGCACCTGGCCGTGTACCGCGGCACGGAGGCGGGAGGCGTCGTCCACACCCACTCGCGCTACGCGGCGGCCCTGGGCTGCCTCACCGACGAGCTGCCCCGGGTGCACTACCTCATGGCCGACCTGGGCGGCCCGGTCGCCGTGGTCCCCTACGGCCCGACCGAGAGCGCGGAGACCCAGCGCGGGGTCCTGGCGGCGCTGGCGGGCCGGTCGGCCGTCCTGCTCGGCAACCACGGGGCGCTGACGGTCGGCGACAGCCCGCAGGACGCCTACCGGCGGGCGGTGTACCTGGAGTGGGTCGCCAGCGTGTGGTTCGTGGCCCGCTCGCTGGGCGAGCCGGCGCTGTTGTCCCAGGACGACCTGGCGCAGGTGAGCATGCTGCTGGAGGGCTACTTCGATGACAGCCGTTGACGTCGCCGGGCGCGGCGGGAGGGTGCGGGCGTGAGCGATCTGCTGTTGTTGACGGTTCTGCTGGCCGGCTGCTGGGGCCTGCAGATGTACCTGACGGGCCGCCAGGTGCGGGCCTTCATGCGCCAGGTCGCCCAGCTGCGGCGCCTGGGCCCCACCGCCACCGGCGTGGGCGGGGGGCGGGCGACGCGGCGCGTCTACGTCGCCCTCGCCAGCGACGCGTCGGGGCGGGTCGTCGGCGCCAGGCGCCTGGGCGGCGTGACGACGCTGGCCCGGCCCCGGCCCGCCCCCGAGCTCGAGGGCCTCGCGCTCGCCGAGCTGGCGGACGCCCGCGGCGACGCGTCGGCGCGGGCGGCGGCCATGGCCGCCCGCCATCTGCTCGACCGGGACTCCCTCGAGCGGGGCGAACCGAGTCGGACAGAGAGAAAGGAGGCCCACAGTGCTTGACGCGCTGTCACGGGCGGCGAAGGCGTTCATCGGGGTGTTCCAGGCCGGCGGGGACACGTTCGTCGACCTCGTCACGGGGATCCTGCCCCTGCTGATCGTGCTGCTCACCGCGGTCAACGCCATCATCCGCTTCGTCGGCGAGGAGAGGATCAACAAGATGGGCGAGTTCGCCGGGCGCCCGGGGCTGGCCTTCGCGCCGCTGCGGTTCCTCGTCCTGCCCGTCGTGGCGGTGTTCTTCCTCACGAACCCCGCCTGCTACAGCATGGGGGCGTTCCTGGAGGAGCGGAACAAGCCCGCCTTCTACGACTCGGCGGTCAGCTTCGTGCACCCGATCCTGGGCCTGTTCCCCCACGCCAACCCCGCCGAGCTGTTCGTCTGGCTGGGCATCGCCCGTGGCGTGCAGCAGGCCGGCTTCGCCCAGATCGACCTGGCCGTGCGCTACTTCCTCGTCGGCCTCGTCGTGATCCTGCTGCGGGGGATCGTCACGCAGGGGATCGCCAACATCCTGTTCGCGCGAATGGCGCCCGACCAGGAGGACGACACGCAGGCCGAGCGGACGGCGGGAGGTGCGACGGCATGAGCGGGTGGTTCGACAGACTGCAGGGCATGCTGCAGCGGCTGGGACGGGCCGTCGGCGGCATCGTCGGCAAGATCTTCCAGGCCGGTCGGGACACCATCGACACGGTCGTGCAGACGATCCTGCCGTTCATCGCGTTCGTGAGCCTCATCATCGGCATCGTCACCGCGACGGGCATCGGCGACCTGCTGGCGAACACCCTGTCGCCACTGGCGTCGTCGCTGCCGGGCCTGCTGGTGCTCAGCTTCATCGTCGCGCTGCCGGTGCTGTCGCCCATCCTGGGCCCGGGCGCGGTGATCGCCCAGGTCATCGGGGTGCTGCTCGGCCAGCAGATCGGCCAGGGCAACATCCCGGTGCAGTACGCGCTGCCGGCGCTGTTCGCGATCAACCCGCAGGTCGGCTGCGACTTCATCCCGGTGGGGCTGTCGCTGGGCGAGGCAGAGCCGAAGACGGTCGAGGTGGGGGTGCCGGCCGTGCTGTTCAGCAGGGTGATCACCGGGCCGGCCGCGGTCGTCATCGCCTACTTCGCCAGCTTCGGGATGTACTAGTAGAGCCGGCGCCGCCGGCTCGCGGCACCGCAGAAAGGAAGGCGAGTGAGCGACTTCAAGACAGCCAGGGTGAGCAAGGGACCGGGCGGCTGGGGCAAGGGCCTGGAGATCACACCGACGGAGGATCGCAAGGTCATCGCGTCCATCACCGGCGGCGGCATCCACCCGGTGGCGCAGCGGATCGCCGAGGTGACCGGTGGCGAGCCCTTCGACGCGTTCAAGTCCACGGTGCCGTTCAACCAGATGGCCTGCGCCGTCATCGACTGCGGCGGCACCGCGCGAATCGGCGTCTACCCGATGAAGGGCGTGCCGACGGTCGACATCCACGGCGCGTCGCCCTCGGGGCCGCTGGCCTCGAAGATCAACGAGGGCAACTTCGTGTCCGGGGTACGGCCCCAGGACGTCGAAGAGGCCTGACATGGCCGACGCGCCGGGCGCCCGCCCTCGCTACGAGACGCGGGTCACCGGTGTCGGCGAGATGGCCGGCGAGTTCTTCGACGCCGGCATCGTCGTGCTGTTCGGCCAGGAGGCCCCCGAGGAGGTCGCCGACATCTCGGTGCTGCACGAGCCGTCCGTCACCGATGGGGGCGTCGACGTCGGCTGCACGGTCCGCATCGGTGACGAGGCTCTGCGGGTGCTCGCGGTGGGCGAGGTGGCCAACGAGAACCTCGCCAACCTCGGCCATCTGGTGCTGAAGCGCAACGGACAGCAGGAGGCCTCCATGCCCGGGGACGTGTGCTGCGACGAGGGCTCCGTGCCCCCCATCGAGCGGGGGACGCTCATCCGCATCGACGACGGCTGAGCGACGCCGCCGGCCGCCGGCGGGGCCCTTCCCCTGGTCCTTCGGATGGTCCTAGTCGGACAGCATGTCCTCGAGCAGGACCTCGGTCTCCTCCTCGTCCTTGCGGACGGCCGCGGACAGCTCGGACACCAGGATCTGCCTGGACTTGGTGAGCATGCGCTTCTCGCCGGCCGACAGGCCCTTCTCGCGCTCCCGCAGCGACAGGTTCCGCACGACCTCGGCCACCTGGAAGATGTCGCCGGAGCGCAGCTTCTCGTAGTTGGCCTTGAACCGGCGCGACCAGTTCGTGGGCATCTGTCCGTCGCGCCGGCGCAGCACCGCCAGGACCTCCTCGACCTCCTTCTGCCCGACGACGTCGCGCAGCCCGACCTCGTCGGTGGCGTCGGCGGGCACCATCAGCGTCAGATCGCCGTAGGTGAGCTTGAGGACCAGGTAGTCGCGCTCGGTGCGCCCGTCGACGCACCGTCGCTCCCGTCGCTCCACCACGGCCGCCCCGTGATGGGGGTAGACGACGGTGTCCCCGACGCGGTAGCTCATCCACTGGCCCCCTGGACGCGCAGCCGCCTGCCCCGCGGCCTGTAGGTGCTGACGGGACACCTTACCATGAGCACCCCCGGGGAGCCAGCAAAACCCCTGGTCAGGGCATGTTTGTGATGCCCCGGCCGGGGGATGCGCGCCTCCCCCGGCGGTCCCGTCGCTAGGCGTAGCGCTCCAGGATCGACGACTCCGCCAGGCGCGACAGCCCCTCCTTGATGGAGCGGGCGCGCGCCGCGCCCACGCCCTCGACCTCGTCGAGGCTCTCGACGTCGGCGGCCATGAGCGCCTCCAGCGACGAGAAGCGCTGCACGAGCCTCTCCATCACGCTGTCGGGCAGCCGGGGGATGCGCGACAGCATCCGGTAGCCCCGCGGCATCACGTGCCGGTCGATGCCCTCCTCGTTCGGCTCCTGGCCCAGGACCTTGGCCAGCGTCGACAGACTGAGCAGGTCCTCGGCGTCGACGGCGTCGATCTCGGCCACCACGTCGTGGACCGGCAGCTGCTCCGAGCGGTAGTCGCGGACCACCAGGGCCCGCTCGCTGTCCACGCCGCGCATCAGCTCGTCCAGCTGCAGCTGCAGCAGCCGGCCGTCGTTGCCCAGCTCGGCCACGTACATGTCGATCTCGTCGGCGATACGCCGGACCATCTCGGCGCGCTGCAGGACGTTCAGCGCGTCGCGCAGCGTGACGACGTTCTCGACCTCCAGATAGGACAGCGACGTCGAGACCTCGTCGAGCCGGGTGCGGTAGCGCTCCAGCGTGGCCAGCGCCTGGTTGGCCCGGAACAGGATGGAGCTGATGGGCTCCAGGACGTGCTTGCTCCCGTCCACATACAGCGTCACCACCCGCATCGACTGGCTCACGGCGATGACCGGCTTGCCCGTCTGGCGGGCCACGCGCTCGGCCGTGCGGTGGCGCGTCCCGGTCTCCGAGGTGCGGATGTCCGGATCGGGGACCAGGTGCACATTGGCCCACACGATCCGCTCGACGTCGTCGTCGAGGATGATGGCGCCGTCCATCTTGGCGACCTCTCCGAGGCGCTGCGCCGTGAACGCGGTCGCCATCTTGAAGCCGCCCGACTGCACGGCCCGCACCTCGGGAGACAGCCCGAGGACGACCAGCGCGCCCTTGCCCGCCTTCATGATGCGGTCGACCCCCTCGCGCAGCCCGGTGCCCGGCGAGATCTTCTTGAGCACCGCGATGAGACGGTCGTCACGGGAGGCCAACTGCCGTTCCTCACCTCGTCCGGTCACACGGGGTCTGCGGGCGTCACCCCGGCGGGCCACCGGACCCCGACGACGCCGGCGCGACCTCGCCGCCCGAGCGGTCCCCGCCCGCCCGCCTGCGCGGACGGCTCCCGGCGCCCAGACCTGCGGCGAGTGCGGCGGTCAGATCACCCACCCGGGTCAGGACAAGCCCGGCGGCAGGCCCATCATACGCGTTCGGGACGATCGCCCCGTCGAAGCCCAGTCGGGCCGCCTCCGCCAGCCGGCGCTCGGTGCGCGCCACCAGCCGCAGCTCCCCGGCCAGCCCCACCTCGCCGACCGCGACGACGCCACGGGGCACGGCGTGGTCCCGGCGGCTGGAGGCGATGGCCAGGCACAGCGCCAGGTCGACCGCGGGCTCGACCAGCCGCACGCCCCCGACGCTGGAGGCGTAGACGTCCCGCTCGCGGAGGGCGAGCCCGGCGCGCCGCTCGAGCACGGCGACGAGCAGGTTGAGCCGCTGCGAGTCCAGCCCGCTGGCCACCCGCCGGGGGTAGGCCAGGGACGTCGGCACGACGAGGGCCTGCAGCTCGCAGGCCAGCGGCCTGTGACCCTCGAGGGTGAGGGTGACCGCGACGCCGCTCGTGCCCTCGGCGGGCTCGCTGAGGAACAGCCTGCCGGCGTCGGCGACGCCCGCCAGCCCGCGCTCGGTCATCTCGAAGCAGCCGACCTCGCCCGTGCCACCGAAGCGGTTCTTGCCGGCGCGCACGAGCCGCAGGGCATGGTGGCGGTCGCCCTCGATGTCGCACACGACGTCGACGAGGTGCTCCAGGACCCGGGGGCCGGCCAGGCTGCCGTCCTTGGTCACGTGACCGACGAGCATCGTCGCCATACCGCGCCGCTTGGCGGCTCCGGTGATCCGCTGCGCACACTCGCGGACCTGGGCCACGCCGCCGGGCACCCCGGCCACCGCCTGGTCGGACACCGCCTGGATCGAGTCGACCACGAGGACATCGGGCCCGTGCGCCTCGACCAGGGCGAGCAGCGCGCCCACGTCCGTCTCGCCGGCCAGCAGCAGGCGCTCGTCGACGGCGCCGAGGCGCTCGGCCCGCAGCCGCACCTGGCCGGGGGACTCCTCGGCCGACGCGTACAGCACCGTGTGCCCGCCGACGGCCAGACAGCGGGCGGCCTGCAGCAGAAGGGTCGACTTGCCGGCACCGGGCTCCCCCCCGAGCAGCGTGACGGAGCCGGCGACGAGCCCGCCGCCGAGCACTCGGTCCAGCTCGGCGATGCCGGTGGCGGTCCTGGCGCCCGCGGCGAGGCCGACCCGGGTGATGGGCACCGCGGGCCGGGCCGACATCGCCCGCTGCGCGGCGGGCGGCGTCGGCGCGGGTGCCTCCTCCTGGAGCATCGTGCCCCACGAGGCGCACTCGGGGCACCGCCCGACCCACCGCGGCTCGACACGGCCGCACTGCTGGCAGCGGGCATGGGTGCGGGGCCGTCGCATCTTCGCGGGATGCTACCGGGCGCCTGTGACGCCCCGCGGCCCGACGGCTAGAAGACCATCTGGATGAGCCAGATCACCACCAGCACGAGGATGACGATGATGACGATGTTGATGATCCGGTTGCCGCCCACCTGGGGACCCTTCCGCTCGACGCCGGGCCAGTGTGCCCGACGGCCACCCGATTAGGCGTGAGCGTCCTCATCGGGGGTCGTTACCGGCACGACGCCGGCCGGGGCGAGCTCGTCGACGCTGGTCAGCTCGCTGAGCTCCGTCCCCGCGCTGTAGGCGGCGCGGCCGACCATGTGCGCCCCGACGGGCGCTGTCAGGAACTGGACGACGACGGCCAGCGCCAGCTTGGCCACGTCGGTCAGCGTGGCCAGCTCCAGGGACGCCCCGACGGCGACGAACAGGACGCCGAGCGCGGCCGGCTTCGTCGCCGCGTGCATCCGCGCGAACACGTCCGGGAAGATGTGCAGGCCGACTGAGGCCAGAAGCCCCAACGACGCCCCCGCCAGCAGCGCCACCGCGGCGACGACGTCCACGGCGCTCACGTCCCCCGCCTCTCCATGAAGCGCGCAACCGTGATCGTCGCGACGAAGCCCAGCAGCCCCGCGACGACGAGCAGCTCCAGGTAGATCCCCTCGCCGATGCGCACGCTGTACACGCCGATCGAGCTGACGACGATGACAACGAGCACGTCGAGCGCGATCAACCGGTCAGCGAGCGAGCCGGGGCGGGCCAGGCGCGCCACGGACAGCAGCCCGGCCAGGCCCAGGATGCCCAGCGCAACCGTGGTGACGACGTTCATGCTCCCCTCCCGTCGTCGGCGTGCCGGGTCATGCGACGGTGCTCGTCCAGCGCCCGCACCAGGGCGTCGTCGCCGAAGGCCTTGGCGGCGCGGTAGTGCAGGTACTCCAGGCCGCCGCGCACCGACTCCACGTCGTGCAGGTGCAGCACGTGCACGTACAGCCGTGCCGAGCGCCTCTCGGCGACCGCCTCCAGCGTGAGCGTGCCCGGCGTCAGGGTGATCGCGTTGGCGACGACGGTGGCGATCGTCGGGGTCGTGTGCGGCAGGGTGACCTCGATGATCCCCTCCCTGATCCGGTTGCGGCGGCTGACCACCTCTCGCGCCACCACCACGTTGGACTGGACCAGCTCGGACAGGAAGTAGCCGAGGAAGACAAGCGTCTGCAGCGGGCGCACTGTGCGCAGCCGGTAGGGGCCCGCCCCGCGGAAGACGACCAGCACCCCTGTCCCGACGACCAGCCCGCCCAGGACGTTGCCGGCCGTGACCTCACCCCACAGCGCGACCCACACCAGGGCCAGCCACGCCACGAAGGCCCCCCGGCCGGTCACCGGCCGGTGTGCCTGGTCATCCCGGCCCTCCTCATCCACCCAGCACCGCGCGCAGGTAGTCGGTGGTGTCGAGCATGTCGGCAGCGGCGCGCTCGGTGATCGTGTACAGCGGCCCGGCCGTGGCCGCGATCACCAGGCTCAGGGCGACGAGCGCCGCGGTCGCGCCCAGCATGGTCGCCGGCGGGCGTACCCGGCTGCCCCCGGCGATCGGCGCCGTGGCCTGCCCGTGCCGGGCGCCCGGCGGGACGGCCTCCGGCGAGGGGCCCATGCCCCAGAAGACGCGCTGCCAGACCTTGGTCATTGAGAACAGCGTGAACAGGCTCACCAGCAGGCCGACGCCGACGATCACGACCCGGTCCAGCGCCAGCCCCTCCCGCACGAGGGCGAGCTTGGCGACGAAGCCGGACAGCGGGGGCAGCCCGGCCAGGCTGAGCGCGGGCAGCATGAACAGAGCCCCCACCAGCGGCGCCCTGCGGGCGAAGCCGCCGAGCCGCCCCAGGGCGTCGGTCCCCTCGGCGCGCTCGACCAGCCCGGCGACCAGGAACAGCGCGGTCTTCACGACGATGTGGTGGACGATGTAGAAGATGCCCGCGGCCAGCCCCGCCAGCGTGTACAGGCCCAGGCCCATGATCATGTAGCCGATCTGGCTGATGATGTGGAACGACAGGATGCGCTTGATGTCGCTCTGCGCGATGGCCCCGAGCACGCCCACGAACATGGTGGCGCCCGCCACGCCCAGGATGAGCGTCGACGGCCCGCCGTCCCCGGGGAACAGCAGCGTCTGGGTGCGCATGACCGCGTAGACCCCGACCTTGGTGAGCAGGCCGGCGAACACGGCCGCGACCGCGGTCGGGGCCGCCGGGTAGGAGTCCGGCAGCCAGAAGAACAGCGGGAACAGCGCCGCCTTCACGCCGAAGACCACCAGGAACAGCAGACCCAGGCCGCCGCGCAGGTTCGGCGGCAGCTCGGCCAGACGCCCCACCAGGTCGGCCAT
This sequence comes from Actinomycetota bacterium, assembly GCA_019347785.1. GTDB lineage: Bacteria > Actinomycetota > Nitriliruptoria > Euzebyales > Egibacteraceae > JAHWKQ01. The sequence goes on along the minus strand of JAHWKQ010000020.1, from coordinate 5,874 downwards.
GTTCACGCTGCCCGTCGCCGCGTACACCAGGCCCACGCCACTGACGAACAGCGTGGAGGCGAGCAGGTTGATGACCACGTAGGTCATGCCCGAGCCGACCTGCTCCTGGCTGCCGCCCAGCACGAGCAGCACGTAGCTGGCGATGAGCATGACCTCGAACGCCACGAACAGGTTGAACAGGTCACCGGTCAGGAACGACAGGCACACCCCCGCCTGCAGCACGAGATAGACAGGGTGGAAGTACAGGCGCTCGCGCTCGGCGTCCAGCTGCCCGAAGGCGTAGACGAGGCAGCCGAGCAGCATGAGCGTGGAGATCGTGACCATGATCGCCGCGAAGCCGTCCACGACCAGGGTGATGCCGAACGGCGCCGGCCAGCCGCCGGCCTGCGTGGCCACCACGCCCTCGCGCTGGACGATGGTCAGCAGGGCGACGGCCGTCCCCGTCGCCACGATGCAGACGGCCAGACCGAGGGCGCGCTGTAGGCGCACCCTGCCGTGCAGCGCCAGCGACACGGCCGCCCCGAGCAGGGACACCGCCACGGGCAGGGGTACCAGCACGCTCACGCCGGTCCGCCTCCCCGGGCGTGCAGGTAGCGGTCCTCCAGGTCGTTGCGCACCTCGTCGCTGTGCGTCAGGCGCCAGCTGCGGTAGGCCATGCTCAACAGGAAGGCGGTCATCCCGAACGAGATCACGATGGCGGTCAGCACCAGCGCCTGCGGCAGGGGATCGGTGTACGCCCGTACGGGCGTGGTGTGGCCCTCGACGATCGGCGGCTCGCCGGCGCCCAGGCCGGACAGCAGCAACAGGACGTTCGCACCGTGGCTGAGCAGGGAGACGCCGATGACGATGCGGGTCAGCGTGCGCTGCAGCAGCAGGTAGGTGCCGCTGGCGAACAGCACGCCGACCACCGCGGGCAGGACCAGCGTCACTGCGGGTCCTGCCTGCCGAGCGTCTCCAGCAGGGCCAGGACCAGCCCCACGACGACGAGGTAGACGCCGACGTCGAAGACCAGGACCGAGGGCAGCTTCACCTCGCCGAGGACGGCCAGGTGCAGCTTCGCGATGCCGCTCTGGAGGAACTGCCCGCCGGCCAGCCACGCCGTCGCGCCCGTGCCGGCGGCGAACACGATGCCCGTCCCCAACAGCAGCTCCGGGGCCACCGGCAGCACCCGGCGGACGTGGTCCGTGCCGTGGCCCGCGTAGCGCAGCACGAGGGCGGCGCCGGCGATGAGCCCGCCGACGAAGCCGCCGCCCGGGGCGTTGTGCCCGCTGAACAGCATGAACAGGCTGAAGACCCACATGGTGTGGAAGGCCGCCCGGGTGCAGGTGTCCAGGATGAGGGAGCTCATGGGCCGGCCGGCTCCCCCCGTCGGCTGGCGCGCACCAGGCTCGCGACGCCCAGGGCCGCCACCACCAGGACGGTGATCTCGCCGAGCGTGTCCAGGCCGCGGAAGTCGACGAGGATGACGTTGACGACATTGTGGCCGCCGGCCTCGGGCAGGGAGTTCTCCAGGAAGTAGCGCGAGATGGGCTGGCGGGTGCGGGCGGTCCCCGCCATGAGCGCGAAGCCGAACATGAACACGCCGACGCCCACCGCCACGACCCATCGCAGGGCCTGTCCCAGGCGCCAGCGGTGGTGGCTGAACCGGTCCGGCAGGTGGCGCAGGACGAGCACGAACAGGATCACCGACAGGGTCTCGATGAGGAACTGGGTGAGCGCCAGGTCGGGGGCGCCCTGGAGGACGAACAGCAGCGCCACCCCGTAGCCGACCGAGCCCAGCATGAGCACCGCCGCGAAGCGCCGTCGCATCATGACCGTGGCGACCGACGCCACGAGGATGCCGACCGTCACGACGACCTGCGCCCACGACTCCGCAAGCGGCGGCGGGGAGGCAAGCGAGCCGCCGAGGAGCACCGCGCCACCGGGCAGGACCGCGGCCGTCAGCAGGATGACGGCGAGGTAGACGGGCAGCGAGCCGTTCTGCACGACCCCGGTCAGCCCCTCGGAGAGACGCTGGAGACCGTCGACGGCGCGGTCGTACGCCTCCTGGGCCCCGGGCAGCCCGCCGACCCGCTCCTGCAGCGCCTCCACGCGCCCGCGTGTGGCGAAGAGCGCCACGCCGGCGACCACGGTCAGCACCGACAGCCACAGCGCCGGCGTCACCCCGTGCCACAGGGCGAGGTGGGGCGGCTCGTGGTGCTCCTGCAGCGCGGTTGCCGCGGCGGCGGACAGCCCGTCGGCCAGGCCCGGCAGCGCGCCGAGGACGACCGTCACCGCCGCCAGGGTCACGGCGGGCGCCAGGAACGCGGCGGAGGGCCGGTGCGCATGGGGTGGCGCGCCCGCGCGCACGTCCACCGGACTGGCGAAGCCGCCCCACAAGAAGCGCGCGGTGTAGCCGAAAGTCAGCACGGACCCGGCCACGGCGCCGGCCAACGGGGCGAGGCCGAGCTGGTGCGCGTCGGCCAGGAGACCGTCGTAGGCGAGCTCCTTGGCGACGAAGCCCAGCAGGGGCGGCAGCCCGGCCATCGACGCCCCCGCGACCACGGCCACCGCGAAGGTGATCGGCAGTGCGTGGCGCAGCCCGGACAGGCGGCGCAGGTCGCGGGTGCCCGCCTCGTGGTCGACGATGCCCACGACCAGGAACAGGGCGCACTTGAAGGCGCCGTGCGCCAGCAGCAGGACCACGCCGGCGAACGTGGCCTCGGGCGTGCCCGCACCGAGCAGCGCCATCATGAAGCCGAGCTGGCTCACGGTCCCGAAGGCCAGCAGCAGCTTCAGGTCGAACTGGCGCAGGGCCCGCCACCCGCCGACCAGCATGGTGGCGACGCCCACACCCACGACCAGCGGCCGCCAGAACACGACCGCTCCGAAGGCAGGCGCGAGGCGCGCCACGAGGTAGACGCCGGCTTTGACCATGGTCGCCGAGTGCAGGTAGGCGCTGACCGGCGTGGGCGCGACCATGGCGCCGGGCAGCCACGAGTGGAACGGCACCTGGGCCGACTTGGTGAAGGCGCCCAGCAGGACCAGCAGCAGTCCGATGCCGACGGCTGTCCCGGTCGGCGGCTCGGCCAGCACCTGCGACAGCGAGTAGGTGCCGGCGGCGCTGCCGATCAGCACGAAGCCGGCGAGCATCGCCAGGCCGCCCGCAACGGTCACCAGCAGCGCCTGCAGCGCCGCCCCGCGGGCCTCCTCCTTGTCGTCCTCGAAGCCGATGAGCAGGTACGACGTGATCGAGGTCAGCTCCCAGAAGACGTAAAGGACGAACAGGTTGTCGGCGACGACCACGCCGAGCATGGCGCCGGCGAAGCCGGTCAGCGCCGCGGCGAACCTGCCCAGGTCCGGGCGCGGCTCGAAGTACGACCAGGAGTAGGCGAAGATGAGCACGCCGACACCGGAGACGAGCGCGATCATCAGCAGAGAGAAGCCGTCGACGCGCAGGGTCACCGCCAGGTCGAGCGCCGGCACCCAGCGCAGCGTCTCCTCGACCGCGCGGCCGGCCAGGATGCCGCCCGCCCGCCCGGACGCCCACACGACGACAGCGGCCGGCGCCAGCCCGCAGAAGGCGAAGACCCAGCGGCCGGCACGGCCGGCCACGGTGGGCGCCGCGAGGGCCACGGCAACGTGAAGAGCCAGCAGTGCGAGCAGCAACGGCGCTCCGGTAGTCGTCGCCCGCCGTTCGGGACGCCGGCCGGCCGCGCGAGGCTACCACCGGGCCTCCCGCGGGAGCACCCGGGCGGGGGGTCCGCGCAGGAAGGAGATGGTCTCGGCCACCACCCGATCGCCCGCCAGCAGCAGCGGGTCGTTGTGGTCGGCCCCCAGCAGCACGAAGCGCCGCGGCCCGGCGGCCGCCTCGCACACTCGCCGACTCTGGCCGGGGGGGACGATGCCGTCCCGGGCTCCGGCGATCACGAGAGTGGGGACGTGGACGTCCGCGATCCGGTCGGCGACGGCGTACCGGTCCCACAGCAGCCGGCGGGCCGGCAGGAACGGATAGTGCACCCGAGCGATGTCGGCCAGGCTGGTGAACGGCGAGCGCAGGACCAGCGCGGCCGGTGGTGAGTCGACGGCCAGCGACACCGCCACGGCCGCGCCCAGCGACTCCCCGTAGTACACGAGACGGCCGGGGTCGACGTCGCGGCGCGCGACCAGGTAGTCGCGCGCGGCCCGCGCGTCGCGCGCCAGGCCCTCCTCCGACGGGCTGCCGGGGTTGCCGCCGTAGCCCCGGTAGTCGAACAACAGCACGGACAGCCCCTCGGCGGCCAGGGCGGTCGCCAGCGGCGCGCGGTGGGAGCGGTTGCCGGCGTTGCCGTTGAACACGACGACGGCGCCCCCGGAGCGCCCGTCGGCCGGCACGAACCAGCCGCCCAGCCCCAGCCCGTCGTCGGTCCGCAGGAGCACCTCGTCGGCCCCCGGCAGCCCGGCCCGCGCCGGGGAGCCGGGTCGGCCGTGCGGCAGATAGATCAGCCTGCGCTGGAACGCCCATGCCAGCGCGACGAGCAGGACCACCGCCACCGTCACGACCGCGGCCGCCACCAGAGCCCGGCTCAGCATCCCCGCTCCTGCGCGGGCGTGACGTCGCGGCGGGCCACCCGGTGGGGGGTGGGCACGCCTCGCACCTCTCGACTCGTCATGGCTGCCGGCGGGGACTCCCCGTAAGCTGACAATCCTGCGGCTGCATCTGCGCGGAGAGGAGGTGCACATGGTCCGCCACTGCCCCCGCTGCGAGTTGCGCTTCCGCGACGACTCCGAGTTGAAACAGCATCTGGTCTTCGACCACGGCGTGGACCCGGAGAAGCTCGAGCGCGACCAGTACCCGCCCGCCGACACCCGCTAGTCGCGGCGTCACGTCATCCGCGGCCACGGCGCGCATTGCCGGGGCTGGTGCCGCGAAGGCAGCGCGAACAAGGGCGCTGACCCTGCCCCCTGTCCGGCGTGCGCCCATCACCGCGCCTGTGGGCGGCGGCGGCGCCGCAGCAGCCGCCATCCCGCCGCGAACACCGCCGTGGCGGCGCCCAGCCCGACGGCCTGCGGAACCCCCGCGTCCCTCCCGCGGGGACTCACCGAAGCGCTTCTCCCCGACGCGTCCGGCGCCGGCTGCGGCAGGTCCATGGCGCCCGAGGTGAAGCCCGCGCCGGCCGCCAAGGAGCGGCGGCGGATCCGCAGCCGCTCCATCTCGACGTTGACCTCCGCGCCCAGCAGCAGCACCAGCATGGACCCCTGCAGCCACAGCAGCGTCACGATGACGCCCGCCGGCGCGCCGAACGGGGCCGAGAAGGAGCTCCGCGCGTACAGGCTGAAGGCCCACGACAGCACGAGCCAGCCGACGACCCCGATGACCGCACCGGGACTGGCCCAGAACGGCCGCACGCGTGGACGGTCGGGTGCCCACCAGTAGACGAACGCGAACAGCAGCACCAGCACGGCCGCGGCGCCGGTGAAGCGGGCGGCGCTTGCCAGCCACCGCAGTCCCCCGCCGGCGGTGCCGCCGCCCGACAACAGAGCCTCCTGCAGTTGCGGGCCGACGACGAGCAGCACGAGCAGGGCGAACAGCGCGAGGAACAGCGCCAGGACGAGCGCCAGCGCGACAGCCCGCTGCACGACCAGGTTGCGCGTCTCCTCGACGTCGTGGATGCGGTTCAGGGCCCGCATGAGCGTGATGGCGGCCGACGACGCCGCCCACAGGCCACCCAGCACACCGGCCAGCGCCAGCCCGCCCGCGGTCTGTCTCCCGGTCACGACGAGGTCGCGGAGCGGCTCCCTGATCAGATCGACGGACCCTCGCGGCAACAAGCCGGGAGGGACCGAGTCGATGAGCCGGGCCAGGTCGATCGGCGAGGTGACGAGGCTGAACACCGCGACGGCCGCGATGAGGCT
>JAHWKQ010000173.1 GCA_019347785.1 Actinomycetota bacterium | reverse complement strand
TGGAGCCGGGTCGGGGAATCGAACCCCGGACCTATTCATTACGAGTGAATCGCTCTGCCGACTGAGCTAACCCGGCGTGGATGGCATGGCTGCCGCCAGGGGCGACAGGGTACCCGCATGTGGGGCGCATCTCAGGTGTCGATCGCCGTCGCGGGTGGATCACGCGCGGAGCAGTGTGGGCAGCTGATCGGCTGGCGACGGCGGCAGGTCGGCGAGGAATGCTTTCTCTCCACAGACGGTGTCGCCTCCCGTAATCCGCGCTCTCGCTGTCGTACACTTGTCGGTATGGACAGAGAACCTCGCGATCACGTGGACCTCACCGTCCTGGCCAAGGAAGCCCGCGCCGCGCTGGCCGACGCCACCAGCGCCGCGCCCGGCGCGGATGACCTGGATCTCATGGGCGGCCTGGAAGGCCTGCTGCTGGCCGTCGACCGTGCCATGGCCGGCGTCATCGTGGCGCTCACCCGCGCCATCGACGAGGCCACCCTGGACATGATCGAGGCGCTGCCGGTGGATGGCTACCTCGAGTTGATCGGCCGGCTCACGGGCCGCGACGCCCGCTTCCTCCGACGCGCCGTGGCGATCCTGGCAGAGCTCCCCGCCACGCGGGCGGGGCTGGCCGAGGGCTGGCTGTCGTGGGGTCAGGTCCGCGCGATCGTGTGCGCCGCCCAGCGCGTGCGCAGGGCCCAACGCCCCCAGCTGGATCAGGCGGTCCGCCAGTGGGGGCCCGGGCTGGCGGGCGCCGCGCCCGACGAGCTGCTCGGTAGGGTCGACGAGCAAGTCGAGCTGCTGCGCGCCGACCTCGCCGAGGCCCGCCAGCAGCGGCTGGCCGAGCAGGCGTTCGTCCACGTCAAGCCGCGGCAGGACCACCTCGATCGCGGGTCGCTGTACGGCGAGTACGACGACCTCGGCCTGTCGACCGTGACCCGGGCGCTGGACGCCGCCGCCGACGGCGTGAGCGGCGACAGCCCCACCCTGGCGCAGCGCCGCGCCCAGGGGCTGCTGCGTCTGTGCGAGGCCTACCTCGCCGGCCTGGTCCCCGACCGCGCCGACACCCACGACGCCGACTGCCGCGACGAGCTCCGGGGCCGGCCCAGCGACGGGTTCGACCGGCCGATACGCCGGACGGCGCTGCCGCGCGCGCAGGTGGTGGTGCCGATCGAGTGGTTGCTCGACGGGCCCGACGGGTCAGCCGCCGCCAAGCTGCTCACCAACTGGTACGGCGGGCCCGTGCCGATCACCCGGCTGGTCGCCGAGACCCTGGCCTGCGACGCCACCATCGAGCCGGTCATCGTCGACCGCGGCCGGCCCGTGGCCATCGGCGACCACACCGTGCCAGTCCGCGACCTCCACCGCCGCGCCCTGGCCGCGGTCGACGGCGGCTGCCGCTTCCCCGGATGTGCCGCTCCGGTGGCGTTCACCGACGCCCACCACGTCACCCACCGCGAACACCGCGGCCCGACGGGCACCGATAACCTCGTGTTGCTGTGTAGACGGCACCACACGCTGGTGCACCAACGCGGCTGGAACCTCGACCTGAACTCAGCCACGCGCGAGCTCACCATCACCCGCGGCCGGCGCAGCTGGACCAGCCACCCCCATACCCTGCCGCTCCCCGCCTAGACCACCGCACGTCGTCAGCCGGCCGGGTCCTCCACGAACGCGGTCGGCGCCGGGGCGGGCGCTTCGCCGCCGCTGCCGTTGGGCAGCAGCGGTTCGGTCTGCAGTCGGCGCGCCTCCTGGCGCGCCTCGTTCCAGGTCTCCGCCTCGGTGCTCTTGGACGGGCAGACGTCCTCCGCGGCGCAGGCCACGATCGCGTCGACCCGGCTGGCGTCCAGGAAGCCGTAGCCCCAGAAGAGGTGCTCCTGCCCCTCGACGTGGTCCACCTCGGTGCCCAGCGAGCTCGCCTCGTTGTCGAAGCGCTGCCCGGGCGCGTACGTCGCCGCGGAGCGCAGCGCGTCGATGAACGCCTCACGCGAGACCGTCGGGGTGACCATGTCGGCCGTGCTGCGGCCCGTGTATCCCTCGGCCTGGCGCAGCTGCAGCAGCGCGGCGGCCGCGGTGCCGGCCACCGTCGGCGCCGAGAAGCTGGTGCCGCAGTACGACGGCCGCACGCCGTCGACGCTGCGCGGGATCGCGGTCGGGCGGCAGTACCAGGATGCGTAGTCGAACAGCGACCACGAGCTGGTGGTGGCTTTGCCGGGGAAGCCGCCGCCGACGATCTGCACCCGCGGGTGCACCCGCGAGGAGTCGACGATCGTGGGAAACGGCGCCCCGTTGCCCGCCGCGATGAAGAAGATGGTCTCCTCCCGGTCGGCGCCTTGGTCGGCCAGGCCGAACAGCGGCTGGGTCACCGGATCGCCGGCGTGCAGCGGCAGCGGCGCGGGCGGCCCCCACGAGTGCGACTGGATGTCGGCCGTGACCGGGGCGCTCGCCAGGGCCGACGCCCCCGAGTTGCCCTCATGCACCAGGAGCAGCGCGTTGGGCGCCTCGCTGAGCACTGATGAGGTGGTGCCCGTCCCGTGCCCGTGCTCGTCGTGGATGCACGGCGCCTCGTCGCTGACCGGCGGGGGCGTGCCCGCCGCGTTGGTCGAGCCGTCGCACACGGCGCCGATGATGTTCGTGCCGGGGATCCAGTACCACTGGTCGATCTCCAGGCTCTGCCAGACCTCGAGGTCGGCGGCGTACGCCTCCTCGTAGGTGTCGTACACGCCGAGCGACAGGTCCAGCGCCGGGATCGAGCAGTCGTCGAAGCCGTCGACCCTCGAGGTCGCCCTCGTTCAGCGGACGGTCAGCGCATGGATGTTCAGGACCAGGGCCTCGACCGCGAGTGCCGGTTGCACGTTGACCTCGAGCGCGTCGCGGGTACGCAGCGCCAGGTCGGCGGCGCGCACGAACACGGACAGGTCGAGGTGCTCGACGTCCTCATGCAGGTCGTCGAGCGCGTCGGCGTGGATGACGGCGTCCCCGCCGCCAGCGACCATCGCGGCGTCGCGGCACCACGACAGGAGGTCGTCGAGGGCGCGTTGGATGGTGGTGGTCTTGGCGTCGCGCTCCATGCGGGCGTAGCGCTCCTCTACCGCCTTGCGCACGACGGTGGGGGGCTCGTCGCCGTAGGCCTCGGCCAGCGCGTCGAGCTCGCGCGCGGCGTCGGCGCGCAGCTCCCCGGTGACCGCCTTGACCTCGTTGTCCAACTCCTTGGCGAAGTGCAGGGCGACGCCGGGACCCTCACGGCGGACGCGGGTCAGCACGCTTCGGTGCTCGCGGACCGCGTCGAGCGCGCCCGGGCGTGCCAGCCTCGCGAGCTCCTCGGGCGAACCCGAGGCGATGCGCACGGCCAGGTGCGCGTCATCGCCGTCCAGGCCGAGTTCGGCGGCGCGGTGGTACAGCGTGGCGGCGTCCCACGGCCGGAAGCGCAGCACCCGGCAGCGCGACAGGACCGTGTCGGGGACCTCGGCGGGGTCGGCGAGGTCGAGGATCCACGTGCAGCGCTGGGGTGGCTCCTCGAGCCCTTTCAGGAACGCGTTGGCGGCCTGATCGTTCATGCGCTCGGCAGCGACGATCCGCAGAACCTTCCAGGTGCCCTCGCTGAGCGTCTGGTAGGCGGCCGACAGCCACTCCTCGCGCACGTCCGTGACGCGGTGGAACGCGCCGATCGGCACGTACTCGCGGTATGCCGGGTGGTGGCCGCGCATGAAGCGGGCAGCGTCGGCGCCGTGCGCGCCGTTCAGGGTGGCGGCCAGCGACCGTGCCGCCTCCTGCTGCCCCACTCCGGGCGGTCCGGTGAACGCCCAGGCGTGGCCGACCTCACCGCGCTCGGCGGCGGCGCGCAGCAGCTCGGTGGCGCGGGCTTGGCCGGGGATGTCCCACGTCGCCCGGTCGGCTGACGGGCTCACCCGCTGTCGGCGTCCCCGGTTGAAGTTCCCGGGAACAGCTCGGCGATCACGCCGGAAAGGTCGCGGCCCTCTTCATCATCGGGTCGTTCGGGGAGCGGCACCCAGCGATGGAGGCCGGCGCGGACCTGGGACGCGATGTCCTGCGGATCGCCGGAGGCGTCGACGACCAGGAATCGCCCGTCGTCGTGGCGCGCCAGATCCAGGTAGCCACGCGCCACGCGGCGGTGGAAGTCCAGCCCTTCGCGCTCGATCCGGTCGGTCCCCGCGCCCGCGCCCGAGCGCGGCAGCTCGAACAACCCGCCCTCGCCCGGCCGCCGGCGGGCGGCGTCCGCCTGTACGGAGCGGGCCCGAGCCTGCACCCGCCGCAACCCCTCGCCGGGATCCAGCGCGAGGAGGACGACCACGTCGGCGAGATGACCCTCCACCGCCCAGCGGTTGACGCTCCCGACCTCGCCGACGCCGAGCCCGCGGGCGTGACCCTGGTAGGCCAAGGAGGACTCCACATAGCG
>JAHWKQ010000172.1 GCA_019347785.1 Actinomycetota bacterium | reverse complement strand
AGGCCGAGCCCGAGCAGCGCCGCGAGCAGCAGGCCGGATCCCCAGGCGGCGGCGAAGTCCAGCAGCGGCCGGGCCACCAGCGCCCCCAGCCAGCCGGCGGACGCGTGCAGACGCTGCAGCGGCGCGCCGAAGTCGGGGGCGCCCGCGACCAGGTGCCACAACCCGGCCACGGCGACGAAGGCCAGCGTGGCGCCCACGGCGACGCGCCGGTGCGCAGGGGCGGGGGCGCGCAGGAGCGCCACCCCGGCGGCGGCGAGCGCGAGGGGCACCGCCAGCCCCAGGACCCCGAACAGTCCCCGGAACAGCAGCTCCAGGTACTGGCCCGCGGCGCCCGCCGCGTGGCCGTACAGCCCGAGGGCCGCCATGACCGCCAGGAGCAGCAGCCCGACGCCCCAGGCGTCGCGCACCTGGTCGCGCCTCCCGCCGGCCCTCCCCCTGGGGGCGGGCGTCCGGGTGACGGCGGTGGCGCCCCGGCGGGCGCCCGTGGGCGCGCCGGCCCGTTCCCGGACGGTCGTCTTGCGGCTCATCGTCACACCTCGACGATGTGCGGGAGGATGACGGGGCGCCGCCCGGTCCGCTCGCGCCAGAAGCGCGCGAGCGTCTGCACCGCCATGCGGCGGATGACGGCGGGGTCGCCGTCGTGGCCGCTGCGGATGAGCTCGTCGCCGAGCGTCTTGCGCGCGAGGTCCAGCATCTCGGCCTGCTCCGGCTCATAGATGACGCCCTGCTGGATGACGTCGGGCTCGCTGACGACCCTCGCGTGCTGATCGACGACGACCACCGCGACACAGATGCCCTCCAGGGCCAGACGGCCTCGGTCGCGCAGCACGGCGTTGCCGACGTCGCCCACCCCGAGGCCGTCGACGTACACCCTGCCGGGCGTGAAGCGCTCCCCCCGGGTCACCTCGCCGTCCTGCACCACGACGGTGTCGCCGTCCTCGCACACCAGCACGTGCTCCGGCGCGACGGCGGTCTCGGCCGCCAGGCGCCCGTGCGCCACGAGATGGCGGTACTCCCCGTGCACCGGGACGAGCGCGCCGGGACGGACGACGTTGTGCAGGATCTTCAGCTCGTCCGCGGCGGCGTGGCCGGACACGTGCACGGCCGCGATCCCGCGGTGCACGACCTCCGCGCCCTGGTGGACCAGGCCGTTGATGGAGCGGAAGATGGCGTGCTCGTTGCCGGGGATGACCGAGGAGGCCATCACGACCGTGTCGCCGGGCTCCACGCGCACCTGCTTGTGCTCCCCGGCCGCCATGAGCGACAGGGCCGCGAACGGCTCGCCCTGCGAGCCGGTGCAGACGATCACGGCGCCGTCGCGCGGCATGCGCTCCACATCGCCCATCTCGACCACGTCGGCGTCCCGGTAGGTGAGGTACCCGAGCTCCCGGGCGATCGGCGCGTTGCGCACCATCGAGCGGCCCACGAAGCAGACCCTGCGCCCCACCCCGGTCGCGGCGTCGATCGTCTGCTGCAGGCGGTGGAAATGGCTCGCGAACGTCGTCACGACGATGCGCCCGTCGGCGCCGTCGAAGACGTCACGCAGCGTGCGCCCCACCGTGGACTCGCTGGGCACCATGCCGGGAACGTCCGCGTTCGTCGAGTCCGCGAGCAGCAGGGCGACGCCCTCGTCGCCGAGCTGGGCCAGGTGCGGCAGGTCCGTCGGGCGCGCGTCGATGGGCGTCTGGTCGAGCTTGAAGTCGCCGGAGTGGAGGATCGTGCCGTGGGGGGTGTGGAACGCCACCGCGAAGCCGTCGGGGATCGAGTGGCTCACGCCGACGAACTCGAGGTCGAACGGGCCCGTGACGATGCGCTCGCCGGCCTCCACCTCCCGCAGGTCCGCCCGGACGTCCGGGTGCTCCTCGAGCTTGGCCCGCAGCAGCCCGACCGAGAGCCTCGAGGCGTAGACGGGCACGCCGGGGAAGTCGCGAAGGAAGAACGGCAGCGCCCCCACGTGGTCCTCATGGCCGTGCGTGACCACCACGCAGTGCACGTCGTCGGTGCGCTCGGTCAGCGACGACCAGTCGGGCAGGATGAGGTCGATGCCGTGGTGCTCGGCGTCGGGAAAGATGAGGCCGACGTCGATGACGGCGATGCGCCCGTCGACCTCGACGCTGGCCATGTTGCAGCCGATCTCCCCGAGGCCCCCGAAGAAGGAGACCCGCACGGGCGGGCTGGTCATGCCGCTCCGTCTCCGGGAAGGTCCAGGGCGGCCAGGGCCCGGCGCACCGTGGTGACCGTGGCGTCGGCCGCCTCGGCCAGCGGCGGGCGCACGGGGCCGGCGGGCAGCCCGACCAGGCGCAGCGCCGCCTTCAGCGGCACCGGGTTCGTCTCGGCGAACAGCGCCCGGAACAGCGGCAGCAGCCGCCAGTGCACCGCCCGCGCCTCGCCGGGGTCCTTGGGGAACACGTCGACCATGCGCGCCAGTTGCTCCCCCACCAGATGCCCGGCGACGCTGACCACGCCGACACCGCCGACGGCCAGCAGGGGCAGGAGGCTGACGTCGTCGCCGGCGTAGACCTCGAAGGACTCCGGCGCGCGCGAGGCCACCCAGGCCGAGGCGGGGAAGTCGCCGACCGCGTCCTTGACCGCCCGCACATTGGGCGTGGCCTCCGCGATGCGCAGGAGGGTCTGCGGGGCGATCTCGCAGGCCGTCCGCGAGGGGATGTTGTAGAGCATGACGGGCAGCGGCGTGGCGGCGGCCGCGGCCGCGAAGTGCGCCTCCAGGCCGCGCTGGGCGGGTTTGTTGTAATACGGCGTGACGAGCACGACGCCGTCGACCCCCGCGTCGGTGGCCTCCCCGACGAGCCGCACGGTCGCCGCCGTGTCGTTCTTGCCGCAGCCGGCGACGACCATGGCCCGCCCGCCGACCGCCTCGACGACGGCGCGGAGCAGCGACAGCGTCTCGTCGTGGTCCAGCGTCGGTGACTCGCCCGTCGTGCCGGCGACGAACACGCCGTCGTTGCCGTGCTCGACGAGGTGGGCGGCCAAGCGCTGGGCGCCGTCGAGGTCGAGCGAGCCGTCGGGGTGCATCGGCGTGGCCATGGCGGTTAGCACCCGGCCGAACACAGGCACCGGAGTCCCCCTGTCTGCGGTTGGCCCCGCCGCCCGGACGCCGGGCTGCGGGGGCGTCACGATGGCCCGGAGTCTAGCGGGAGCGGGGCGCTTCTCCCGGGGTGCCCGACCGCCGGCGGCCGGGGGGGCATCGCGGTGTTAGCGTCGTGGGAACCGGCGGCGACTTCGGAGGCAGCGGTGATGGTGTGGCACATCGTTCGGTTCCGCTTCCACGCCGACATGCCCGACACCGTGCGCGCGGCCTTCGAGCGGGATCTGCGGCGACTGGTCGACGGCATCGAGCAGCTGGCGCTGCTGCGCGTCGCGCGCTCGCTGGACGAGCCGGACGTGCTCGGCCTCCTCACGGGCTTCGCGACGCTCCAGGACCTGGAGACGTACCGGGCCCACCCACGGCATCAGCCGGTGCTGGAGCGGGCGACGGAGCTGTGCGCGGAGGTCACGCGGCTGGACTTCGTCACCGACGACGCCCCCGGGGCCCTGCCTCGCACCGTCCCGGCCTGACGCCGGCGACGAACGGCGGGTGGGACCGGCGGCTGACCGGTCAGGCGCCGCGGGCGGCCCGGCGGGCGTCGCCGGCGCGCTCGGCGTCGAGGCGCTCGAGCTCCGCGCGGCCGTGGTCGGCGAAGCGCATGAGCTCGGCCACCCCCGCGTGCCCCGCACGGGTGGCGATCAGCTCGTGCATGCGCTGGGCGACGCGCCGGTAGGAGGGATGTCCCTGTGGCGTCGTGCGCAGCTCGATCAGATGCAGCGCGGCGCGGGCGTTGAGCTGGATCGAGTAGCGGATCCGGTAGGCGAGCCCGACCGCGTACTGGGCCTGCCGGGGCAGGTCGGGGTGGAGGCGCTCCCACAGCCGCGCCTGGCGCTCGAGCGCCTGGCGGCAGATGTCGGCGACCCCGGCCTCCTCGGCCTCGGCCGGGATCTCGTAACCGTGCAGCGGCGACAGCTCCTGCCACTCGATGGTGCACATGCGGTGTCGCTGCAGGTCGCGGAATGCCCCGTAGTCGCCGCACACGTCGAAGCGGTACCAGATCCGCTCCAGCGCCCGCCCCGGCTTGTGGCGGCGGTTGCCCCGCGCGCCCGCGTAGGCCCGGACGACCTGGGCCCGCTCCGTGGGCGCCATGGCGTCGACGTGGCGCCGCAGCTGGGCCTCGGGCAGGTGGGTGTGCGGGTACAGCATGCCGGTGACCAGGTCCGCGTCTGCGGCCGGCGACCAGACCACAAGCGTGACCTCCTCGGCCCGCTCGGGCGCAACACCGGCGAGCAGGCGCCCGGCCGCGGCCCGGGTGTCGGCGCGGGTCGAGGCGAGGAAGGCGGCCCACGCGCCACCCCGGTCGGGGCGGTC
>JAHWKQ010000171.1 GCA_019347785.1 Actinomycetota bacterium | reverse complement strand
CTGGCGGTCGCCGAGCCCGAGCGCCGCGGCGGGGGCAGCGCCCTCGTGCAGCGGCCCGCCGGGGACTGAGAGCCCCGCGACCGGGCGCCGCCCGGCCTTGACGCCCCGCCCCCTCGGGCGCGGCGGCTCGGGCGGCGCGAGGCCGCGGCGGGGTCAGGCCGTGTCGCCCGGTGTAGGCGCGTCGCGCTCGACGGGCACGTCCACCAGGCTGCCGTACTCCGTCCAGGACCCGTCGTAGTTGCGCACGCTGCCGTAGCCCAGCAGCTCCCGCAGCACGAACCAGGTGTGGGCGCTGCGCTCGCCGATGCGGCAGTACGCGACGACCTCCTTGTCGGGGGTCACCCCCTGGCCGGCGTAGAGCTGCTGGAGCTGCTCGACGGGCAGGAACGCGCCGGTGTCGGGGTCCACGGCCTTGCCCCACGGGACGTTCGCGGCACCAGGGATGTGGCCGGTGACCTGGGCCGTCTCCTGGGGCAGGTGCTCGGGTGCGGCGATCTCACCGGTGTACTCGGCCGGGGAGCGGACGTCGACGAGCGCCGTGCCGGTCGGGGCGCCGACGAACTGGGCGAGCACCTGGTCCCGCTTGGCGCGGATCGACGTGTCCGGCCCGGCGGCCCGGTAGCCGCTCGTCGGCTCCCGCTTGGGCTCCTCGTCGGTCAGCGCTCGGCCCTGCACCTCCCACAGCTTGCGGCCCCCGTTCATGAGGCTGACGCGGGGATGGCCGTAGATCCGGAAGTACCAGTAGGCGTAGGCGGCGAACCAGTTGCTGGACCCCCCGTAGAGCACCACGTGGTCGTCCCGGGTGACGCCGCGTGAGTCCATGAGCCGCTCGAAGCCCTCCCGGTCCAGGAAGCCCCGGCGCAGTGGGTGCTGGAAGTCGTTTCGCCAGTGGAAGGCGACCGCCCCGGGGATGTGGCCGCTGGCGTAGGCCGCGGTGTCCTCGTCGACCTCGGTGATCACGACCGAGGGGTCGTCGAGATGGTCGGCCACCCAGTCGGTCGTGACGAGCGCATCCGGGTTGACTGGCATGCGAGGACTCCTCCCGCTCGGATCACGGCAGGATAGTCGTGGCGGGCGGGACCCTCAGTAGGGGAAACCGTTGAAACACGCCGCTTCTCCTGGTAATCAGTGTAAATCCGGCTCGGTCAGGGGGGCAGGACGGTGGCCACCAGGGGCAGGTGGTCGCTGGGCCCCCGGGCGCCGACGTCGGCGGGTCGCACCGCCAGCCGCCCGGTCACCAGCAGCTGGTCGGGCTGTGTCCGTGGTCGACCCGCCGGATAGGTGGCTCCACCGCCCGCGTGCCGCCATGCCGGCCCCAGGGCCAGCCTGACCGACCAGACGGGCAGGTTCAGATCCCCCACGAGCACGGCTCCGCCTGACGCCGCCGCCGCGCTGCCCGCCCCCGCCCGGGCGGCGGCGCGCAGTTGCCGCAGGCCCCTCCACGGCAGGTAGGACAGGTGCGTGCAGATGATCCTGACCCATGATCCCTCCCAGGCGACGTCGGCCGCGACGGCCACGCGTGGCTCGTGGTCCCAGCCGGGGCGCCGCGGCGTCGCCCTGGCCCTCCGCCTCCCGGCGCCGCCACCGGGCAGGGCCACTCGCGTCGGCCGCAGCAGCGGGGTGGCGCTGAGGAGCCCCACCCCGTACCCGGCGCCGCCGGGGTCGGCGCCCGCGACGGCCCGCCAGGCCGCGCCGGGGTCCCCCGACAGCGCCGGGGCGAACAGCCCGTGCCAGCCGAGCGCCTCCGCCAGGTCAGCGATCTGGTCCCGGCCCCCGGTGCGGGCCAGGCCCCGGTCGACCTCCTGCACCGCCACGACGTCGGCCCCCAACGCCGCAACCGCCCGAGCGGCCGCGACCGGGTCCACGCGGCCGGTCCGCAGGTCAAGGCCGTGGAGCAGGTTGTAGGTGGCGACGCGCACAGCGGGCCCTCGCCTTCCGGTGGCGGCAGCCCTCGGTTAGCGCCTCCGGGGCCCGGGAAGCCTACAGACGGCCAGCTCGTGCTCTTGCGAGACGACAAGCGAGGGGCGTGTGCTCGTCACGGTCCACCTGTCGCTGCCGCGCGATGCGCAGTACGTCGGTGTCATGCGCGGTGTGGCCGGGTCGCTGCTGGAGAAGGCCGGCGTCCCGCGGGAGGCCGTCGACGACGTCGAGCTGGCGGTCAGCGAGGTGTGCGCGAACGCGGTCAACCACGCTGGTCCCTCGACGACGTACGACGTCGTGCTGGGGCTCGACGAGGACCGCTGCGAGGTGGAGGTCGTCGACAGGGGGCCGGGGATGCCCGTCGGGCGGGAGCCAGAGCTCGACGTTCTGCGAGAGTCCGGCCGCGGCCTCGATCTGCTCACGGCGCTCGTCGACGACCTGCAGTTCACGCGCCACGCGGACTCCACGCGTGTGCGCTTCACGAAGGGGTGGCCCTCGGAGCGAGTCGGGCCTCGCGCCGGCAAGGCCCCCACCCGCCCTCGCGCCTGACGGCGCTCACCTCCCCAGGCGGGACGCGCGGGCGGACAGCGACCACTCGACCACCACCTTCGCGACGGCGCCGCCGTGCTCGTCGGTCACCGCGACGGGCACGTCGACGTCGGCGCGACCGGTCGACGCGAGTTCCGCGCGGGCGGCGCCGGCGACCCGAGGGGCCACGACGGCACGGGCCGTCACCTCGCCGCTGGCGGCGGCGAGATAGCGGATGCGGGCCCCGCGGGCGACCGGGGCGACCTCGTCGCTCAACAGGTCGTGGAAGCGCGTGAGCAAGGCGGCGCCCGACGCCGCCTCGGCGACGGCGTACTCGGCTACGGCGTGCACACCCCCGAGATGGTTCTCCAGCTGACGGCTCGCGGGGAGCGCGGCGGTGCTCGCGCCCGGTGAGAAGTCGCGTACCCGCACGCCGAGCAGCGTGTTGAACGGGAT
This sequence comes from Actinomycetota bacterium, assembly GCA_019347785.1. Taxonomy (GTDB): domain Bacteria; phylum Actinomycetota; class Nitriliruptoria; order Euzebyales; family Egibacteraceae; genus JAHWKQ01. The sequence goes on along the minus strand of JAHWKQ010000171.1, from coordinate 1,531 downwards.
GCCCTCGACTGCGGCGCGCAGCCGTCCGGCCAGCTCGTCGTCCATTCCCAGGGCTCAGCGCAGCGGCGCGCGGTGGATGCGCAGGACCGCCTCGAACGCCAGGTGGACGGGACCGTGGGACAGGTTGAAGGCACGGTCGGCATGGGCGACGAGCGCCCGCCACCAGGCGGGGTGGGCCTCGAGCAGCCAGCGGGAGACGACGAAGTCGGCGACGTCCAGGCTGCCGGCGGTGCCGAAGGGCTGCACGCCAACGACCCGGTAGCCGCGGCGCTCCAGCGTCGCCGTGTGCCGCGTCGAGGACTGCGCCGTGGTGAACGAGACACTGACATCGTGGCCTGGGGGGACACGCAGGATCCGCCGGGACCAGTCCGCGCCCGTCACGGGCAGGCGGGCCAGTGCGCCCTCGCGCAGAGAGCCCGGCGTGCGCTCGCGCTCGCGGATCCTCATCCCTCGCCTTCGTCGTGGCCCCTGCCGCGGATGTGCATTCTGCGGCCTGGTCGGGCGGGAGTCACGCAGGCGACACGGGACGGTCCCGCCCCACCGGGGGAGGCGGGCGAGGGGGGCAGCCGTTTCTGTCGCCGGGGAGCCGGGAAGGTGAGCTACGAGGTTTTCCCCCACGCCGGGAGCAGGGAGGCGCGATGCGCGACACGTTGAAGACCAAGAAGGGCGCCGCGAAGGTCAGAGAGGGTGCCCGCGTCACGGTCGAGGGCTCACAGGAGCTGGCTTCCGGGTTGAGCGGCCAGGCCCGCGCGGCGATGGACGAGCGCGCGGCCAGGCTGCGCGAGTCCGACGCGTACGCCAAGGGACAGGACATCGCCGAGCGCACCGGCCAGCGGGTGCGCGAGGCGCAGCTCGACGAGCGTGCCGCCGACATCGCGTCCAAGCTGCGCGACGCCGAGCTCATCCGTCGGGCGCTGGAGACGGCCAACACGGTGACGGACCGCCAGCTGGAGCGTCTCGGCCGGCAGCTGTCCGCCGGCCGGGTGGGCGAGCGACTCGGGCTGCGACCGCCCAAGCGCAGGTTCCCGTGGCTGGCGGCCGCACTCGGTGCGGTGTGCGGCTACGCCGCCGGGATGCTGACGGCACCCGAGCGGGGCGAGCAGGTGCGGGGGACGCTGTCCCAGCGGCTCGGCAGGCTGGGCCCGGAGGGGACGGCCGAGCAGTCCGTGGGGCCGGGTCTGGAGGCCCGGGATCCGGGCGCGGCCACGTCGGAGACGATGGCCCAGTCGACCCCGGACCTGGCCGCGCCACCGGCCGACAAGCCGCTGGAGGACCGGATCCGCACCAAGCTCGGTCAGGACCCGCGGACGTCGGGCCTGCCGTCGCTCAACCTCAACGTCGTCGAGGGAACCGTGTTCGTCCGCGGGTCGGTGCCCGAGGACTTCGACCGTGAGCAGATCCGCGCCGTCGTGGCCGACGTGGACGGTGTCACCGACGTCGACCTGCAGGTGTAGGGGGCGGTTGCCCCCGGCGGTGCCCGCCCAGCTGGTGGGAGGCCGACAAGACACGCCCGCACAGGCTGCCCGAGGCG
>JAHWKQ010000170.1 GCA_019347785.1 Actinomycetota bacterium | reverse complement strand
GGGATGGCTATCATCCGGGCGTGGGCACCCACGGACGCGCTGCCGCCGGGCCGGGGTACGCCGAGCATCTGACCCCCGGCGACTGGACGCTGCTCGCCCGCGCCGGGGGCCTCAGCGGTCGTGACACCGCGGACGCCGTCGCATGGCTGCGCGCCAGGCCCTCCGACACCGAGCGGCTGCTGGCCTCCGAGCCGGTGGCCCGGGCCGTACTCGGCACCGGCGAGCCCGACGAGCCCGATCCCCTGCTGCGCGCCTCGCCGTTCCTCGTCTTCGCCGTGGCGGTGCACCGCGGCGTCGCCGAGCTGGCCTCGGCCACCTATGTGCGGGAGTGGGCCGGCCCGCGCCAGCGCATTCCCGTCCTGGGCGCCGACGACCTGCGCTCCTTCCTGGACGACGCCCAGCGGCGGCTGTTCCTCGTCGAGCTGCTCGCGTCCTACACGCACGTGGCCAGCGGCTCCACGTGGACGCGCACGCGCCACGGCTGGCGGCGGCAGCGCTTCAGCGAGCTCGACCTCGTGCGGCTGGCGTCCCGGCTGGACGTCGTGCCCGAGGTCGAGCACGCCGGGGTCTACCGGCGGCTCGGCGACCTGTGCCTGTTTCTCACGGGGGTCTTCCCGGACCACACCGCCGCGCGAGGCTTCCGGCCGCTGGACGTGCAGCGCCTGGGTCGGGCCGCGGCGGCGCCCGGCGGCGGCGCCGGGCTCGTGGAGGCCATGGAGACCCGCGGCGGGGTGGGCCTGCTCGAGCAACTCGGGGCGCGCTGGTACCACCTGGCCACACAGGCCACCGCAGGGCCCCTGACCGGCACCATGCAGGTCGTCGGCGCCGTCGCGGACCGCTTCGGGGAGGCGCGCCGGGTCCTCAACCATCTCACTGACCGCTACCTGTTCCCGGTGCGGCCCGACTGGTTCCCCTCCGCCGGGAGCTGAGCACGCAGACCCTCCCGGGCGGCCCGGTCCCTCAAAGAGTGAGGCCGGCGCGCCGACATATTCCCTGTGAGCGGAGCGGGGCGGGAGACACAGCACGTCGACGTGTGGGTCCACCACATCCGGGTGGGCATCCTGATGAGCCTGCTCGGGGCGGCGGCCGTGCTGGGCTATGCGGCCGCCCCCCCGTCCCGACCGGGAGACGCGGGCCTGGCCGCCCTGGCCGTGGCGGTCGCCCTCTACAGCGCACTGCTGCTGCGCCTGCCGCTGCACCGTCTCGCCGCCCATCGCCTCCGCCCCCGGATGCTGGTGGTCTGGACCGCGGTCACGTCCGGCGTCGTCGTCGTGGCGGTCCTGCTCGACGGCGGCGCCGGCAGCCCGCTGGTGTGGCTGAACTGCCTCACGCTGGTCCACGCCACCGGCACGTACGCACCACAGGGCACCGCCGTCATCGGCGGGGCCGCGGTCGTCTCCTATGCGGCCATCGCCGTTGTGGGATCGCCCGTCAGTGTCGGCAGGGTGGTGATGACGCTGACGACGCTGGTGCTCCTCACGCTGCTCTGCGCGCTGACGTCCGAGAGCTACTGGGCCCAGCGACGCAGGCAGGCGGAGCTGGCCGAGCGGCTGGCGGCCCTGGCCGACGAGGACGGCCTGACCGGCTGCCTGAACCATCGGGCCTTCCACGAGCGCCTTCGCGAGGAGGTCGGGCGGGCCACCCGCTACGGCCAGCCCCTGTCGCTGCTGTTGGCCGACCTGGACCACTTCAAGGCGGTCAACGACGCCTTCGGGCACCCTGTCGGCGATGCCGTGCTGGCGACCGTCGCCGGCCTGCTGCGTGACCTGGCCCGGGACGTTGACGTGGTCGCCCGCCTCGGCGGCGAGGAGTTCGCGCTGCTACTGCCGGCCACGGGCATCGACGACGCCGTCAGCGTCGCCACGCGGCTGCGGTCCTCCGTCGCCGCGCTCCGGGATCCGGTCGGCGTCACGGTCTGTGTGGGGATCAGCGCGATCCCGGCGCCGGCGCGCGGCGCGCTGGACCTGCTGGAGCAGGCCGACATCGCCCTGTACGAGGGGAAGCGGTCGGGGCGCGACCACGTGACGACGTTCCGGCCCGGGTTGCTCGAGGTCACCCGGGCCGAGCCGGCTCAGGCCCCGGGGCCGTCCTCGGGCTCAAGCGGCTCCAGCTCGGCGGGATCGAGGTCGAGCGCCACGGAGTTCAGGCAGTAGCGTTGTCCCGTCGGCTCCGGGCCGTCGGGGAAGACGTGTCCCAGGTGCGCGTCACAGCGGGCGCACAGCACCTCCACGCGCCGCATGCCGTGGCTGTCGTCGGTCTCGAAGCGGACCGCGCCGGGGGTGATCGGCTGGGTGAAGCTCGGCCAGCCCGTGCCCGAGTCGTACTTGGCCTCCGAGCGGAACAGCGGCGCGTCACAGGCCACGCAGCGGTACACCCCCTCGTCCTTGGCGTCCCAGTACGCGCCGGTGAACGGCGGCTCGGTGCCCTTGCGGCGGGTGATCTCATATTGTTCGGGCGTGAGGCGCTCCCGCCACTGCTCGTCCTTCAGCACCACCCGGTCGCTCATGGCCCGACTTTCGTCACCGGGCGCCTCGTGCGCCCGTCGGCTTCCCACACTCTACGATTCGCCGCCGCGGCTGACCCGACGACCACTGAGGCGACCAGGATGAGCCGGGCGACGGTTCCGCCGGGGGTCGCCGCCGGGCACCCGGCGACCGCCGCGGCGGGTCTGGAGATCCTGTCCGACGGCGGGGGCGCGGCGGACGCGGCGGTGGCGGCCACGCTCGCCTCGGGCGTCGCGGAGACCGTCATGACCGGCCTCGCGGGGGGCGGTCACGCCCTGTACTGGGACGCCGGAGGCGGGCAGGCCCACCTGATCGACTGCTTCGTGGCCGTGCCGGGCCTGGACGGCGAGCCGGCCCGAGGACAGCCCGTCGAGGTCGACATCGTCTTCGGCGAGCAGACGGTCCGCTACGCCATCGGGGCCGGCTCCGTCGGGGTCCCGGGCGTGCCGGCGGGCTGTGACACGCTGTGGCGGCGCTGGGGCCGGCTGCCCTGGGCCCGCCTGGTGGAGCCGGCGCTGCGCCTGTCCCGCGACGGCGTGCCCCTGCCGCCCCGGCACGCCGACGGCCTGGTCATGGTGGCGCCCGCGATGACCCACGGCGACGGCGCCGGCATCTACGCCCCGACCGGACGGCTCCTGCGGGCCGGCGAGCTCCTGCGCCAGCCGGGCCTGACGCAGGCGCTGGCGCTGCTGCGCGACGAGGGCGCCGACACCTTCTACACCGGGTCGGTGGCCGCGGCGCTGCTGCGGCTCATGCGCGAGCGCGGCGGGGCCGTCACCGGCGCCGACCTGCGGGCCTACCGCGCCCGCTGCTCCCGCCCGGCGCCCGAGGCGCGCTTCGCGGGGCTGCGCGTCGCCTCCCGGCGGGGCCTGTCCGGACTGCTGGGGACCCTGCCGCACCTGCCGGTGCTCGCCGACGCCACGCCCGGCGAGCGCGCCCTCGCCTTCGCCCGGACGCTGCGGGGGACGGACGGTGCGGGGGACACGACGAACGTCGTGACGGTCGACGGGCCGGGCAACGCGTGCGTGTTCACGACCAGCCTCGGGCTCGGCTCCGGCGACTTCCTGCCCGGGCTCGACCTGCACCTCAACAGCATGCTCGGCGAGACCGACCTGCTGCGCGGGCCCTTGTATCCCGGCACCCGGCTGGACAGCATGATGGCGCCGACCGTCGTGCTCGACGACGGGGGCCTGGTGCTGGCGACGGGGGCGGCCGGTGGCAGTCGCATCCGCAGCGCGCTGGTGCAGACCCTGTCGGGTGTCCTGGTGGAGGGCCTGGCCCCCGCGGCGGCCGTCGAGCGCCCGCGCCTGCATCCCGCGGGCACCGCCGACGGCCCCGTCCCTGTCCACGCCGAGGCGGGCCTGGAGAAGTCCGCGCTGGACGCCCTGGACGCCGCCGGCTACGAGGTGCGGCGCTGGAGCGGCCGCCACCACTACTTCGGGGGGGTCAGCCTGGTCGCCCGGGACGGGGCGGCCGGGGACTCCCGCAGGGACGGGGCCGCTCTGCTGCTGCGGGGCTGACCCGCTCAGCTCAGCTCTGTGACCCGGAAGCGCTCCCCCTCGGCGACGACCGCCACACCGGCCCCCTTCGACAGCGGCGGCACCTGCTCGCCGGTGACGTGGAGGATGGCCGCCTCGCTCATGGGGCTGTGTCCCACGACGAGCGCGCGCTGGCCGTCGGCGAGGAAGTCCAGCACCCGCCGCAGCGCCGCGCCCAGCGCGGCCGAGTCCTCCTCGAACAGATCCGGATCGGCCTCACGCAGGGCGTCCAGCTCGCCGCTGCCGGCCTCGGCGTAGGCGGCGCGCCAGCCCTCCTCGCGTTCCGAGCGCAGGCCGTGCTCGACGAGGACACCGCTGGGCACCTTCTGGCCGAGCCCGGCCAGGAAGCACGCGAGCGTCTGCGTGGCCCGCTGCGTGCCCGTGGACACGCAGACGTCGTACTCGCCGGACAGTCCGGAGCCGATGTCCAGCGCGGCCCGCAC
>JAHWKQ010000169.1 GCA_019347785.1 Actinomycetota bacterium | reverse complement strand
CGCTCCTCGAAGTCACCGCGGTAGCGGCTGCCGGCCACCAGCGCGCCCAGGTCCAGCGTGTACAGCTGCTTGTCCTTGAGCGTCTCGGGCACGCTGCCCTGCGTGATCATCTGGGCGAGACCCTCGACGATGGCGGTCTTGCCGACGCCGGGCTCGCCGATCAGCACGGGGTTGTTCTTGGTGCGGCGCGACAGGACCTGCATGACCCGCTCGCCCTCGCGGATCCGCCCGATCACCGGGTCGAGCTTGCCCTCCCGGGCGAGCTGGGTCAGGTTCCGTCCGAACTGGTCCAGCACCGGCGAGCCCTTGGGGTCCTCGGCGGACTGGCCGCCGGGCGCGACGCCCGCCTTGCCGCCCTGGCCGCTCTCGGTGCCGGCGTAGCCGGACAGCAACTGGATCACCTGCTGGCGCACCCGGTTGAGGTCCGCCCCCAGCTTCTGGAGCACCTGCGCCGCGACGCCCTCGCCCTCGCGGATCAACCCGAGCAGGATGTGCTCGGTGCCGATGTAGTTGTGGCCCAGCTGCAGCGCCTCGCGCAGCGACAGCTCGAGCACCTTCTTGGCCCGCGGCGTGAAGGGGATGTGACCCGCGGGAGCGGTCTGGCCCTGTCCGATGATCTCCTCGACCTGCTCGCGCACACCCTCCAGCGAGATGCCCAGCGACTCCAGCGCCTTGGCCGCGACGCCCTCGCCCTCGTGGATCAGCCCGAGCAGGATGTGCTCGGTGCCGATGTAGTTGTGGTTGAGCATCCGGGCCTCTTCCTGGGCGAGGACCACCACTCGCCGGGCCCGGTCGGTGAACCGCTCGAACATCCAGACGCCCCCCTGTCGGGTGTCACGTGGAAACTGTATCACCGGGTCTCGGGGACCCGGCCGCCCCCGGCGGGCACGCAACACAATCGTTACGCTCTCGCCGCCCTGCGCTCAAGGTGAGCGCGGTGCCACTCCCAGTGGCCGGCGGTACGGCGTCCCAGCCCCTGATCCACAGGCCCCCGCGCCCGGGACCTCTGACAACACCGGCGCCGGCGCCGGCATTCCCGGTGGGCGGAGCTGGGCGGGCGGACGCGGGCTCGAGGGGGCCATTGGTCACGGTCGACCCCCCGGTGGCGACCTTGAGTCCTATCCGGGGTCCCCCGGGTCGCCGGCCTCGGGGCGCAGGGTCGGGAACAGGATGACGTCGCGGATGCTGTGCACGTCCGCCAGCAGCATCACCAGGCGGTCCACTCCCAGCCCCAGGCCGCCCATCGGCGGCATTCCGAACTCCATCGCCCGCAGGTAGTCCTCGTCGACGACCATGGCCTCGTCGTCGCCGGCCGCGCGCGCGCGCGCCTGCGCCTCGAAGCGCGCGCGCTGGTCGTCGGGGTCGGTGAGCTCGCTGAACGCGTTGGCCAGCTCCCGCCCCGCGACGACGAGCTCGAAGCGCTCGGTGACGTGGGGGTCGTCTCGGTGACGGCGCGCCAGCGGCGACACCTCCAACGGGTAGTCGACGACGAACGTCGGCTGCCACAGCGTCGGCTCGACCAGCGTCTCGTACAGCTGCAGGATCAGCTTGCCGGCTCCCCAGCCGTCGCGGACCACCGCGCCGCGGTCACGGCACAGCGTCGCCAGCTCGCCGGGCGGCGTCTCGTAGGACAGGTCGTCGTGGCCGGTCACCTGGCGGACGAGGTCCAGCAGCCGGCGCCGGGGCCAGTGGCCGGCCAGGTCCACCTCCCGCCCGGCGTGGGTCAGCGTCGTGGTCCCGGCCGCCTCCCGGGCCGCCCGCTGGACCAGGGCCCGGGTGAGGTCCATCACGTCGTGGTAGTCGGCGTACGCCTCGTAGGACTCCAGCATCGTGAACTCGGGGTTGTGCCGCGGCGACAGCCCCTCGTTGCGGAAGCTGCGATTGAGCTCGTACACGCGCGGGAGCCCGCCGGCGACGACCCGCTTCAGGTACAGCTCCGGCGCGATGCGCAGGTACAGGTCGATGCCGAGCGCGTTGTGGTGGGTCACGAAGGGCCGGGCCGCCGCCCCGCCGGGCACCGGCTGCAGCATCGGCGTCTCGACCTCCGTGTAGCCGCGGTCGCGCAGCTCGGCGCGCAGCGCGGCCACCGCCCGGTCGCGCATGGCGAACACCCGCCGCGCCTCGGGGTTGACGGCCAGGTCCACCTCGCGCCGGCGGAAGCGGGTCTCGACGTCGCGCAGCCCGCGCCACTTGTCCGGCAGCGGATGCAGCGCCTTGCCGATGAGGCGCACCTCGGCGGCGTCCACGCTGAGCTCCCCCCGGCGGCTGCGCACGACCTCGCCCCGGGCGGCCACCCAGTCGCCGGTGTCCAGCTCCGCGGCCTGCTCCATGCCGGCGGGGCCGAGCCGGTCGAGGCGGGCCATCACCTGCAGCTCGGCGTCGGCCTCCCGCAGCACGAGGAAGGCCAGCCGGCCGTGGCCACGGCGGGCCACGAGGCGGCCGCCGACGGCGACGTCCTGGCCGCTGCCCTCCCCGGGGGCGAGCCGCTCGGCGAAGGCCGCGGCGACGGCGGACAGCCCGTCGGTGACCCCCGCCTCGACCGGATACGGCTCCACCCCACGAGCGCGCAGGGCCGTCAGCTTCGCGCGCCGCTCGGCGACCAGCTGCGCGAGCCTGCTCGGCCGCCCCTCATCGTCGCCCATGCCGCTCCGCTCCCGTCGAGTGAAGGAAAACGCCCGGATATCGACGAAAGTATTCAGTCGACGATCAGGTGTTGCGCTCCCAGACGATACGCAGGCCCTTGAGCGTGAGCCAGGGGTCGTGGTGGTCGATGCTGCGGCAGGCCCGCACCACGTCCCCGGCCAGCCCGCCGGTGCCGACGACCACCGGGGTGGCGTCCAGCTCCGCGGACAGCTCCTCGACGATGCGGTCGACCTGCCCGGCGAAGCCGTAGACGGCCCCGGACTGCATCGCCTCCACGGTGTTGCGCCCGATCGCGCGGCGCGGGGCGAGCAGCTCGACGGTGCCCAGTTGCGCCCCGTGCGCGGACAGGGCCTCCATGGACGTGCGGATACCCGGGGCGATGGCCCCACCGGTGAACGCGCCGGCCTTGTCGTAGACGTCGAAGCTGGTGGCCGTGCCGAAGTCGACCACGATGCCCGGCCCCCCGTACTGGTCGAAGGCGGCCAGGGCGTTGACGAGCCGGTCGGCGCCGACCTCGCGCGGGTTCTCCATCCGGATCGCCACCCCGGTGCGGGTGCCCGGGCGCACGACCACGGGCGGGAAGTGGAAGTAGCGGTTGGTCATCTCGCGGAGCCGCTCGGTCACCAGCGGCACGACCGAGCAGATGACGACGCCGTGCACGTTGCGGCTGAAGGACAGGTCGCAGAACGACAGCAGCCCCTCGAAGGCCAGGGCGAGCTCGTCGGCGGTGCGCGCCGCCTCGGTGGACACGCGCCAGTGCTCGACCAGCTCGGACCCGTCGAACACGCCGATGACGGTCTGCGCGTTGCCGACGTCGACGGCCAGCAGCACCGTGTCACCTCCCCGCCCGGCGCCGCCCGGCGCCCCCGGGCCCCAGCGGCATGTTGTCGATCAGGCGCGTCGTCCCCACCCACGCGGCGACCAGCGCGCGCGCCGGCCCCTCGACGGTCCCCGCCAGCGGCTCGAGCGTGTCCGGGTCGACGACCTCGGCGTAGTCCAGACGGATACCCGGCGCGGCGGCGAGTGTAGAGCGCAGCGACCGGCGGGCGGCGTCGGCGTCGCCGGCCCACGACTCGGCGGCCGCGCGCAGCGCGGCGGACAGCGCCACAGCGTGGACGCGCTGCCCTTCCGACAGCAGCACGTTGCGGCTGGACCAGGCGAGCCCGTCGGGCTCGCGGACGACGGGGCAGCCGACGATCTCGACCGGCATGTCCAGGTCGCGGACCATCGCCCGGACCACGACCAGCTGCTGGTAGTCCTTCTCGCCGAAGTAGGCGCGGTCGGGCCACGCGGCGTGCAGCAACTTCGAGACGATGGTGGTGACGCCGTCGAAGTGCGTCGGCCGGCTGGCGCCCTCCAGGCCGGCGGTCAGCCCGCCGACGTGGACCGTGGTGCGACGACCGGGCGGGGTGAAGCGCTCGGGAGACGGTGCGAACATCCCCGCGACGCCGGCGGACTCGAGCAGGCCGGCGTCGCCCTCCGGGTCGCGTGGATACGACGCCAGGTCCTCGCCCGGCGCGAACTGCAGCGGGTTGACGAAGACACTGGCCACCACGATGTCGCACTCCTCGACGGCGCGTGCGGCCAGCGACAGGTGCCCGGCGTGCAGCGCCCCCATGGTGGGCACCAGCCCCACGGCGCGACCGGCCCGACGGTGTGGCCACAGATCCCGGCGCATCGCGGCGACGTCGTGCCAGACGTGCATCGGGTTAGTCGGGCGCGGTCACGGCCGCGGCGCCGAGCCGGGGTCGTGCAGCGCCGCCTCGACGGCGTCCGCGTCGTGGCCGTCGAGGCCGGCGCGGCGCGCGTGCCCGAGCGCCAGGCGCGCGAGCGCGGAGTAGGCGTCGACGGCCTCCGGGAGGACCGTCCGCAGCTCCTGGAGGTGGCGGGCGACCATGTCG
>JAHWKQ010000168.1 GCA_019347785.1 Actinomycetota bacterium | reverse complement strand
CCGAGCGTCAGCGCCGAGGCCGCGGTCCTGTGGGACCCCGCCGACGGCCGGGCGCTGTACGGGCTGCGGGCCGCCACCGCGCTGCCGATGGCGTCGCTGACCAAGATCATGACCGGCCTGCTCGCCCTGGAGGCCGGCGTGGCCGGGGAGCGGGTGCGCGTGTCACCGACCGCGGCCGCTGCCGAGGGCGGGGAGGCCGGGCTGCGCGCGGGGCAGACACTGCCCGGGGCGAGCGTGCTCGCCGGCCTGCTCGTGGCGAGCGGGAACGACGCCGCCGTGGCCATCGCCGAGCACGTGGCCGGCGGCGAGGCGGCCTTCGTGCGCCGCATGAACGCCCGGGCGGCGACTCTCGGCCTCGAGTCCACCCGCTACCTGAGCGTCTCGGGGCTCACCGACGACGAGCGGCACCGCTCCAGCCCGCTGGACCTCGTGCGCCTGGCGGAGGTGGCGATGCGCGACGCCGCCTTCGCGCGCGTCGTCGGGCGGCCGCGGGTACGGGCCCCCGGCCTCGGCACGCTGGTGAGCACCAACGAGCTGCTGACGTCCTACGCGGGCGCGACGGGGGTCAAGACCGGCTACACGTTGCTGGCGGGGGACTGTCTCGTCGCCAGCGCCCGCCGCGGTGGGCGCACGCTGTACGCGGCCGTCCTCGACAGCGTGGACGCCAACGCCGACGCCGCCGCGCTGCTCGACCACGGCTTCAGGGCCTTCCGGCGGGCCCGCCCGCTGGCCGCGGGCACGGTCGCCGCCCGCTACCGGTGGGCGGACCTGGCCGTGGGGGCCGCCGCTTCCGCGCCCCTGGCCGCGACCGTGCCGCGGGGCGCCCGCGTCGCCACGCGCATCGGCCTGCGCCCGGGGGTGTCACGCCCGCTGCGAGCCGGCGCGGAGCTGGGACGGGTCGACCTGGTCGTTGACGGCCGCCCCCGCGATCGCACGCCGCTGCGCGCCGTGGACCCGGTACCCGCCTTCCCGCCCCTGGATCCGCCCGCGCGGGTGGGCGCGGCGCTGCAGGACGCGCTGCGCGACTACGCTCGTGTGGCCACGGCCGGGGCTGATTGAGCGGCCCCGGACCCGGACGTAGACTCGCCCCGTCGCCGGGATCCTCCCCCCACCGACGAAGGAGCGCGGCAGTGATCGAGCTTGAGCTCGTCGGTGTCAGAGTCGAGCTGCCCCACAACCAGCCGATCGTGCTGTTGAAGGAGCGTGCCGGGGAGCGGTTCCTGCCGATCTGGATCGGCGCGGTGGAGGCCACCTCGATCGCCTTCGCGCTGCAGGGCGTGCCGGTGGCCCGCCCGATGACCCACGACCTGATGCGCGACCTGCTGCAGGGCCTGGCGATCGCCGTCGACCGCATCGTCGTCACCGAGCTGCGCGAGGGGACCTTCTACGCCGAGATTCACATGAACAAGGGCGATGACGAGGTCGTGGTCTCCTCCAGGCCCTCCGACGCGATCGCTCTGGCGGTCCGCGCCACCGTGCCGATCTACGCCGAGGAGGGCGTTCTCAACGAGGCGGGCATCGAGATCGAGGACGACGAGGAGTCCGAGGTCGAGCAGTTCAAGGAGTTCCTCGACAGCGTCTCACCCGAGGACTTCAAGTAGCCCCCGAGCCCTGCTCATTCGCACACCGTAGTCCCGGCCGTCGCCCATGAGGGGTTTTCCACAGGTCTGTGCACAGACCTGTGTAAAGCCCTACCGTGAGTTGAGGGCGAACCCTGAACCTTTACCTATGGTTGGGTCGGCCCACGAGGCCGACGGGCACCGCGGATCGTTGACCCTGCCAGGCCCGAGCGGCTACCGTGTCCTGGCGTAACTACCCCGGTGGCATCCATGCGGCTCGGGGCCCGCAGGGTGAAAGGCCAGTGCGTGGCCGCCCCACGCCAGAACCGCTATCTGAGGGACATTCCGCTGCCGGGCATGGACGAGCGGGTCTCCGGCTACCGGGGACCCGCCGTCTGCAAGATCGTGGGGATCAGCTACCGCCAGCTGGACTACTGGACGACGACCGGGCTGGTGCAGCCGTCGGTGCGCAGCGCGGATGGGTCCGGGTCCCAGCGGCTGTACGCCTTCGACGACATCCTGCAGCTCAAGATCGTCAAGAACCTGCTCGACACCGGGGTGAGCCTGCAGCGCATCCGCGCGGCGATCGAGTATGTCCGCGAAGGGGGGCTATCGCTGCGCTCGGTTACGCTGATGAGCGACGGGCAGACCGTCTACGCGGTGGACGACCAGCGGGAGCTGATCGACCTGCTGCGCAAGGGCCAGGGTGTGTTCGCCATCGCCGTGGAGCCGGTCGTCGCGGAGCTGGAGGCCAGCATCGCCCGGTTTCCATCCGAGCGACCCGACGCGTCGGTGACCCGCGGGGCCGCCGGCCGCGCCGCCGGGGAGGGCGGCTGAGCGACCCCGGCGGTGCGGGCGACGTCAGGGAGAGCTCGTGGATTTCACGCCCCACACCTCACAGGACGTGGCCGCGATGCTCGACGCCGTCGGCGTGGCCAGCGTCGAGGAGCTGTTCGAGCACATCCCGAACGGCCTGCGCCCCACCCGGCCGATCGCCCTGCCGGCGGGCTGCAGCGAGGACGAGGTCCTCGGGCGGCTCACCAGGATGGCCGGTCGCAACCGCACGGACGCGGTCTGCTTCGCGGGCGGGGGCGCCTACGACCACTACGTGCCGACCGTGGTCGGCGCGATCGTCTCCCGTGGTGAGCTACTGACGTCCTACACGCCGTACCAGCCCGAGGTCAGCCAGGGCATGCTGCAGGCGCTGTTCGAGTATCAGACCGCGGTCTGCGAGCTGACCGGGTTGCCGGTCGCCAACGCCAGCCTCTACGAGGGGGCCAGCGCCGTCGCCGAGGGCGCGTCGCTCGCGTGCGCCGCCACGCGCCGTGGCAAGGTCGTCCTCTCCGGCGGCGTGGACGCCCCCTCGGCTCAGGTGCTTCGCACCTACGTCAACCCGCGCGGATGGTCGGTGGAGACGACCCCGGTGGACCCCCGGTCGGGGCGGAGCCGGGTGGCCGGGCTGGACGACGCGACCGGCGCGCTCGTCGTGCAGCAGCCCAACGCGCTGGGTGTCGTCGAGGACGTCCGTTCCCACGCCGAGGCGGCCCACGCGGTCGGCGCGAAGCTGGTCGTGAAGCTGGACCCGACGACCGTCGGGGTGCTTGCCACCCCCGGGCGCCTGGGAGCCGACGTCGTCGTCGGCGAGGGCCAGGGGCTGGGGCAGGGACTCGGCTACGGGGGACCGACCTTCGGCTTCCTGGCATGCACCGCCGACCAGGTGCGCCGACTGCCGGGCCGGGTCGTCGGGGAGACCGTCGACGCGCGTGGCCGGCGCGGCTACGTGATGACGCTGCGCGCCCGTGAGCAGGACATCCGCCGGGAGCGGGCGACGAGCAACATCTGCACGAACCAGACGCTCAACGCGGTCGCCGCCAGCGTCTACCTCGCGTGGCTGGGCCCGCGGGGACTGGTCGAGCTGGGCCGTGCCTGCCTGTCCCGTGCGCACGCCGCCGCCCGCCGGCTGACCCGCATCGACGGCGTCGAGCTGGCCGTGGAGGGTCCGTTCCTCAAGGAGTTCCCGTTGCGGCTGGATGTGGCGGACCCCGGCGCCGCGGTCGGTGCGCTGCACGACGCCGGCTACCTGGTGGGCCCGGTTGTGCCCGACGGACCGGCGGCCGGGGCCGTGCTGGTCGCGTTGACCGAGCGTCGCACGGCCGTGCAGGTCGAGGGGCTGGCCCGGGCGCTGGACGACGTCGTGTCGTCACATCCGCCGGGGGGCGCCGGGCGGCCCGCCCTGGCGGGGGAGAGGGGCTGACGGTGCCGGTCATGGGGGACACGCAGGAGCCGGAGCCGACGATCTTCGAGCGCTCCCGGCCGGGCAGGCGCGCCTCGAGCCTGCCGTCGCTGGACGTCGACGGCGTCGACCCGGCCACGGCCCTGCCGGGAGTGGAGCTGGCCGACGAGCCACCCGCGTTGCCGGAGGTCGGCGAGCTCGACCTGCTGCGGCATTTCACGCGGCTCAGCCACCGCAACCACGGCATCGACGTCGGCTTCTACCCGCTGGGCAGCTGCTCGATGAAGTACAACCCACGGCTGGCCGAGGCGGTGGCCGCCCTGCCCGGCTTCCGGCACCTGCACCCGTGGGCGCCCGATGCGGCCGCACAGGGGACCCTCGGCCTGCTGTGGGATCTCGAGCGCTGGCTCACGGAGCTGACGGGGCTGCACGCCGCCACCTTCCAACCGGCGGCCGGGGCGCAGGGCGAGCTCACCGGGCTCATGCTGATCCGCGCCTATCACGCCGACCGGGGCGACGCGCGGTCCACGGTGCTGATCCCCGACTCGGCCCACGGCACCAACCCGGCGACGGTGTCGATGTGCGGCTACGAGGTCGTAACCGTGCCCAGCGGCGACGACGGCCTGGTCGACGTCGACGCGCTGGAGTCGCTCGTCGACGACCAGACCGCGGCGCTGATGATCACCAACCCGAACACCCTGGGGCTGTTCGAGGTCGACATCGACCGCATCAACAAGGCGCTCGAGCGCGTCGACGCCCTCCTGTACTACGACGGGGCGAACTTCAACGCCATCCTCGGCCGGGTCCGCCCG
>JAHWKQ010000167.1 GCA_019347785.1 Actinomycetota bacterium | reverse complement strand
CGGCGCGGGCCGGGGGGGCGCGAGCGGGTCGGCCTCGACGGCCGCCCGGCCAGCCCCCTCGACGATGCGCCGCGCCCACCGGTGGCCGGCGGCCGCGAGCCCCAGGGCGGGCAGACCCGTGGCGATCCCCGGCGCCGTCGCGTAGAAGCCGAGAGCGGAGGCGTCGAGGGCGACGAGCAGCACCCAGGCGCACAGAGGGACCAGCGTCAGCACCTTCGCCGTGCCGCGCGCCTGCGCGGTGCGCGAGCGCAGCAGGCGGTCGACGGCGGCCTCCTCGCGCCCGGCGTGGTCGGCCTGCTCCACGGCGAGGACCGCGCCGGCGCCGCCCACCTCGGCCACGCCGAGCGCCCGCACCAGCAGGTCGGCGACCGCGTCACCGGTGTCCACGCCGCGGGCGGCCTCGAAGACGGGCTGACCGACGCGCAGCGACCGGGCGACCGGCGCGAGCGGTGACCGGCCCGCGGCGGCCTGCAGCGCCGCCCCCGGCGTGAGGCCGGCCTCCAACGCGGCGCGCAGCTCGACGAGGACGGCCACATCCAGCCCGCTCACCACGACTCCCGTCGCCACAGGTCGCGCACCCGCAGGGGGCCGTCGCCGCCCCGGGCCACCACCTCGGCGACCTGCACGACGCCGCGGCGCCCGTCGGGGGCCCGGGACAGGGCGACCAACAGGTCCATGCCCAGCTCGATCTGGCTGCGCGCCGCCTCCAGCGGCAGTCCGGCGAGCAGGGCCATGCCCTCCAGACGGACGACGGCCTCGTCGGCGCCGCGGGCGTGGACCGTCGTCATGCAGCCCTCGTGGCCGGTGGCCAGGGCCTGCAGCACCTCGACGAGCTCGACGCCGCGCACCTCGCCCACGACGATCCGGTCCGGGCGCATCCGCAGGGACTGGCGCACGAGGTCGCGCATCGTGACCTCCCCGGCCGACTCGGCGTTCGCCGGGCGCGTCTCCAGCCGCACGGCGTGCGCGCAGCGGGGGCGCAGCTCCGCGGCTTCCTCGATGACGACGACGCGCTCCTCGTCGCCCACCCCGGCCAGCAGCAGCCCCAGCAGCGTGGTCTTGCCCGTCCCGGTGCGCCCGCAGCAGACGATGCTGCGGCGGGCCGTGACCGCGTCCCGCAGCCGCGCGGCGACCACGCCGGGCACCGCGCCCGAGCGGGCCAGGTCACCCCAGGTGTGGGGCACGGCGGCGAACTTGCGCACCGTGACCACGGGGCCGTCAGGCGCCAGGGGCGGCAGCACGGCGTGCAGCCGGCTGCCGTCGGCCAGGCGAACGTCGACGTGCGGGTGGGCGCGGTCCAGCCGGTGTCCCAGAGGCCCGACGACGCGCAGGACTGCCGCGTGCAGCGCCGCGCGGTCGGGATAGCGCACGGCGGTGCGCTCCAGCCTCCCCGACCGCTCCACCCACACCTCGTGGGGCCCGTTGACGAGGACGTCGGTCACCCGCCCGTCGCGCAGCAGCGGCTCGACCGGTCCCAGCCCGGCCAGGGAGTCGGCCAGCTGGCGCACGACGGACGCGAGCTGGTCGGGGGGCAGCAGCACACCCTCCAGACGCACGGCGCGGGCCAGCGCCGTGCGCACCGCCGCTGGCGGGGGGACCTCCGGACCGGCCAGGGCGGGGTCCTCGGCCACCCGACGCCGCAGCCGCTCCAGGGCGGCCGGCGGGGGCAGGCGGTCTGCACCGGCGCGGGGCGTCTGTGCCTCCGTCACCGCAGCACGCGCTCCGCCAGGGGCCGCAGGCGCCGCAGCCACGCGCCCGGCAGCGCAGACGGGACCCGTCCGCGCAGTCCCGCCCGGGCGACCCGGGCGGACCACGGCAGCATGCATGCCGGGTCCCGGCCCAGGGTCCGCCGCACGCCGCCGCGGTCCAGCGGACCGTCGCCGACCACCACGACCGGTGCCGGGCCCACCCGGCGGAGACAGGCGTCGGCGCGGGCGACGAGAAGGTCCGCGGCCGCGGCTCCCCGGTCGGCGACCACGATGTCAGCAGGCCAGCCGGCGACGTCGGCGACCGCGGAGCCGTCGCCGCCCAGGCGGCGCAGTCCGGGCACCCCGGCCACCGGGCGGGCGAGCGCGTCGACCTCGCCCGCCGCGTCCTCCGGGCCCAGGGCGGCGATCTCCACCGCGCCGGGGCCGTGCCAGGTGCCGGCGCCGCACAGCACGCCCAGGTCATCGTCGCCGACGACGAGCGCCCGCCGCCCGGACCACGCCGCCAGCCCGGCGAGCGCGAGCGCGACCGTCGAGGTGCCGGCCCCGCCCGCCGCCCCGCCCACCCGCAGAAGACGGGGGCCATGCGCGGTGGGAGGCGCCGCGACGACCCGCCGCGGCGCCTGCAGCAGCCGCCGGCGGTCCTCGGGCCACGCCACGACGTCCACGGCCCCGGCCAGCAGCAGGTCGCGCACCACCCCGGCCGTCCGGGGCGCCGTCGACCACGACGACCGTGGGCCCCTCGCCGGAAGGCGAGGAGGCGATGCGCAGGACGGGCGTCGGCGGCCCCTCCGCCCCCACCACCTGCCAGCCGGCCTCCGTCTCGACGAAGGCGGCCACCTCTTCGGTCAACCTGGACGGAAGGTCGATGCTGACCGGCAGGTCCTGCACGGGTCCCACGCGCCCTCCTCTCTGTCCGCCTCCCCTGTCGGCCACCACCCGCCGCCCGGGCGGGGCGACGTCCCGGGCACGCTAGGTCCGTGTCGGTCCTGGGCGTCTGATCGGCACGGCCGCCCTGTGGACGACCGCCCGGGTCCGGCCTGGCTACGCTGGCGCCATGGACGAGCCCGGAACCGAGCGGCGCCCGCGTCGCGCGGCGGCGTTCTTCGACGTCGACAGGACCCTGCTCGCCCGGTCCGCCACCCTGGCCTTCGGCCGCTCGCTGCGCCGGGAGGGGATGGTCTCGTCCGTCACGGCCCTGAAGGGGGCTTACACGCAGCTGGCCTATCAGCGGCGCGGTGCCGACGCCGGGGACATGGAGCGCTACCGGCTGCGACTGCTGCGGATGACCCGCGGGTGGGACGCCGACCGCCTGAGCCACCTGGTGCAGGAGGCCCTCGTGGACGTCCTCGATCCGCTGGTCTACGCGGAGGGGCTCGCCCTGTTGGACCAGCACCGACGCGAGGGCCGGGCCCTGTACCTCGTGTCGTCGTCGGGCGTGGAGGTCGTCCAGCCGCTGGCCGAGCACCTGGGCGTGCCGAACGCCATCGCGACCCGCGCCGGTGTGGACGCCGACGGGCGCTACGACGGGACCCTGGACTTCTACTGCTACGCCGACGCCAAGGCCGACGCCGTCCGGGCGGCGGCTGTCGGGGACGACCTCGACCTCGACTCCAGCTTCGCGTACTCCGACTCCATCACCGACCTGCCGCTGCTGGAGGCGGTGGGCAACCCGGTCGCCGTCAACCCCGACCGGCGGCTGCGCGCGGTCGCCCGCGACAGGTCATGGCCGGTGGTCGATTTCCGCGACCTCGCCCGCGCCCGCCCGGTGTCCCGTAGCCGCCCGGTCGTGGCCGGCGCCGGGGCGCTGGGTGCGGCGGCGGTCGCCGGCTGGGTGGCGCGCTCCCGGATGCAGGGCGCGCGTCAGTAGTAGTCGCGGTGGTACTGGATGCCGTCGTCGTCGGCCTCCAGCCACGACGAGCGCGGCAGGTCCCGCCAGCGGCGTCCGCCCGCCGTGTAACTGACCGTCCACTCGACGGCGAGGGTCGCGCCGTCGGCGGACTCGAGCTGGCGGCGGGTGGCGACCGTGATCTCCTCGCGGGCCTGCAGCCAGGAGCTGAGGTACGCCTGGATCAGCAGGTTGCCCTCGTGGGGGGGGTTGTGCGGCCGCAGGAATGACGACTCGGGGCCGTACAGGTCCAGCAGCGCTTCGACGTCCTGCTGCTCGAACGCGACGGCCAGGCGGTCCCACCACTGCTGTGCCAGACCCATCTGCCCTCCCTGCGTGACGGCCGCACGATAGCCGGGCCTCCGGGCGGCTCCAACAGCCGGGGGGTCTCACAGGTACTGGCCGGTCCCCCGCGGCTGGGGCCCCGGCTCGGGGGCCCCGCCCGTCCCCGGCGGCAGCCCCGGGCGGCGCATCTGCTCGAGCTGCTGGCGCGCCTGGGCCTGCTGGGAGAAGATCGCCGCCTGGATGCCCTGGAACAGGCCCTCGAGCCAGCCGATCAGCTGTGCCTGCGCGACGAGGATCTCCGACTCGGTCGGCGTCTGCTGGTCGATGGGGATGTTCAGCGTCTCCAGCTCCGAGCGCAGGTCCTCGCTCAGCACGCTGTGCAGCTGGGTGAGCGCCCGCTCGTGCACCGCCGCCAGGCGCTCCCGCCCGGCCTGGTCGGTCGGCGCCCGGCGGACCTCCTCCTGCATCCCGCGCAGCATCAACGCGATGCGCATGAGCTTGCCGGGCTCGGTGATCGCCGTGCGCTCCTCGGGCGGCTCGCCGCCGCCCACGGCCTCCGCCGCGTCGGTCATGGTCTTTCCTTCCGCGTCTAGAAGAGGGCGGCCGCCAGCTTCGGCCGGAAGGCCTTGACCAGGGCGTCGTCGTCGCCCAGGAGGCGGAAGACCTCCAGCACCGCGTCGCGGGCCTCGTCGCGCGTCTGCGCCCGGCGGCCGCGGCGGCGCGCAGGGCGTCCAGCCCCG